>DASUWS010000169.1:0-5770 GCA_036378295.1 Ktedonobacterales bacterium | reverse complement strand
TCGGCGGCTCGATGGAGTACTACCTTTGGCTGGCTCTGGGCAAGACGGCTGAGGCCGAGGCGGTCCACGCCGCGCTGCCGGAGGTGGTGAAGAAGCAGAAGCGCTTCTACAGCCAAAAAGATGGCGCGGATGCCGACGAGCCCGACATGGATGATGAGGCGACGCTGCACGAAGACGCTGACGGTGCATCCGAGGGGCAGAGCGAGAGCGAGACAGGGCCAGCGAGGAAAGAAGGCTACTTCGGCCCGTATTATCAGGCACTGGCCGAGCGCATGGTCGCCAGCCATGGGGGCGCGGCGCTGCTCGACGAGCCGGATGTGGAGAAGCGGCGAGCGGCGATCGGGCGCGCGGCGTCCGACCTGATTATCCAGGACATCAAGCAGACGCTGGAAAAGATGCGGGTTGAGTTCGACGTCTGGTTCAACGAGGCGTCGCTTGGACCGAGCGGCGAGCTGGAGCGCGGCATCGCTGATCTGCGCGCGGCAGGGCACACGTACGAAAAGGATGACGCGCTCTGGGTACGGACCACTGACTTTGGTGACGATCTCGATCGGGTGGTGTTGCGCTCGAATGGTCAGCCGACGTACTTCGCCTCGGATGTTGCCTACATGCGCAACAAGTTTGGGCGCGGCTTCGACAAATTGATCTTCGTGCTTGGCGCAGACCACCACGGCTATATCGCCCGGCTCAAGAGCATTGCCCAGTCGCTCGGCCATCCCGCCGAATCCGCACAGGTCGTGCTGAACCAGCAGGTCACCCTGAAGGTGGATGGCAAGGGTGTCAAGATGGGCAAGCGGCTCGGCAACGCCGTTACGCTGGACGAGTTGTACGAGGATATCGGGCCGGATGTCACGCGCTTCTTCTACCTGATGCGCTCGAACGACACGCCGCTCGAATTCGACCTCAATCTCGCGCGGAAGCAGTCCGACGAGAATCCGGGTCTCTCGGTCCAATACGCACACGCGCGGGCGGCGGGCGTACTGCGCAAGGCGGCGGAGCAGGACATCACCGAGGAGCAGTACGGCGACGCCGACATCACAGTATTGGCGAATGACCCACCGGAGCAGTTGACCTATGAGCTGGCGCTCATCCGGCAGATGCTTCGGCTGGAGGAGATTGTCGAGCGCATCGCGCTGACGATGGAGCCGCACCACCTCACGCGCTACGGGATGGATCTGGCCGACGCCTTCCACCTCTTCTACGATCACTGCCCCATCTTGAAGCAGGGGACGGAGATTTCGGACGAGGTCAAGATGGCCCGGCTACGGCTGTTACGCGCGGGGCAGGCGGCGCTCGCCCGCACACTCACCCTCATCGGCATGAGCGCACCAGAGCGGATGGAACGCGAAGTGCCGACCGCGTGAGAGCAGGCGGCCCCCACCCTATCCCCTGTCCCAGGGGGATAGGGACAGCAATGCGCGCCCTCTGGAAACCCTCCCCGCAAAGGGGAGGGTGGCCGCAAGCCGGGAGAGGGCAGAGGAAGACTTTCGCTACGGCTTGGCGGTTGCCGTTGCCGTGGCCGATGGTGTTGACGTGCCAGGTGTGGAACTTCCCGGGGTGGTGGTCGCTGGCGTCTTCACGTCGATGGTGATCGACTCGATCTTGTCTTGTGGCGTGATCTTCTTCACCACGTCCATGCCCTTGATGACCTTGCCGAAGGTCACGTATGACTTACTGAAGAACTTCGACTCGTCACCGATGTTGATGAAGAACTGCGCGCTGGCGCTATTCGGTTGCCCAGTGTTGGCCATCGAGATGGTTCCTGGCGAGTAGTCCGCCGGGAGCGGATTGTCGTCCTGGATAGTGTAGCCGGGAATAGTTGCTGGATCGGAGCCATCTTTGGCGACCGAGCCGCCCTGGATCAGCGAGAGTTCTGACGGCTTCCCGCTGGGGTCAATCGGGCTGGGCTTGCCCGGCACCTCCACGCGCCAGAAGTACGTGCCATCGTACCACTTCTGCTGCGCCAGGAAGACGAAGTTGTTCACCGCGATGGGCGCCTTCTTGGGGTCGAGCTGGATGACGATATCACCCTTTGCCGTCTTGATGGTGGCGGTATAGGTGTTGTTCTTGTTAATCGTCATGACCGGCGTTTTGTTGCATGTG
This sequence comes from Ktedonobacterales bacterium, assembly GCA_036378295.1. Taxonomy (GTDB): domain Bacteria; phylum Chloroflexota; class Ktedonobacteria; order Ktedonobacterales; family JADMIN01; genus DAHUXT01. The sequence goes on along the minus strand of DASUWS010000169.1, from coordinate 3,667 downwards.
TGAGTCTTGAGGTCGCAGGTCGCCTGCACCTCAGGCGTCGCGGTCGGCTTGGGCTTGGGGGCGAAAACCCACACCTGTTGCTGGCGCAGGATGAGAAGGATTGCCGCCACAATCGCGAGGGTGAAAATGGTGGTTGCCCACGGATAATTGCTCACGAACGCCGCGAATCCGCGCGGCTTCGAGCGCCCACGCTTTGCAGACGGTTTCTGACGGACGACAGGACGCTCCGGCGCAACGGCATGCGCCCGCGTGACCCGGGCCATCTTGCGCGCCTGCGCGCGCTTGCTCGCTGTCTTCGGCATGAAAAATGTGCTCCCTCCGCGGAATCCAGCCGCGCATCACAACGCCCGGACTTCCGGGCGTTCTTTACCTGTCATGCACGCACGCGCTCATTGGGGGATCCTGCGCGCGTCGCTCCTCTTCTGATGCCCATGAGGACTGTAGGTTATAATACGCTGGTATGCCTGATGGGTCAACAGTCTAGCCTTCTCACGCGCGAGATCCGTCATTCAGCAGGATGGTTTCAGCGATGCCCGAACTCTCAGAAACGCTCCAGGCGGTGCTCAACTCGCTACCCCACAAGCCTGGTATCTATTTGCATAAGGATGCCGAGGGCCACGTCCTGTATGTGGGCAAGGCGACCTCGCTCTATTCGCGCGTGCGCTCGTATTTCGGCGATCCCTCGGAGTTGAGTCCGAAGAATCGAGCGCTGGTAGCCAAAATTGCCGACATCGAGTTTATTGTCGTTGGCAGCGAGGTGGAGGCGCTGATTCTCGAAAACGAGTACATCAAGCGCTACCAGCCGAAATACAACGTGCGCCTGCGCGACGACAAGAACTACCCGTATATCAAAGTCGCGCTGACAGAGGATTTCCCGCGTGTCTATCGCGTGCGGAACTTCCGGCGTGACGGCAACCGCTACTTCGGCCCATATACCAACTCTGGCAATGTGGATGCGACACTCGACCTGATGAACAAGATTTTCCCGTTTCGCACGTGTCGCTACGATGGCTCGACCTGGGCGCCGCCGCGTGGCCGCGAGGATAACCCGCCGCCGGACTGGAAGCTGAAGTATCTGCCGCGCCCATGCACGCAATATTACATCCATCGCTGCGGCGCGCCCTGCGTCGGCAACGTCACCCGTGAGCAGTATGACGAAGTGATCGAGCAGGTGTTGCTTTTCCTCGAAGGCAAGCATGACGAGGTGCTGGACGATCTACGTCGCCAGATGCAGGATGCGGCGGAGAACCTCGAATTCGAGCGCGCGGCATCCCTGCGCGACCGCATGCAGGCAGTGGAGCAGGTGCTGGAGAAGCAGAAGATCATCCACACGACCGGCCCCGGCGATCAGGATGTCGTCGCGCTGGCCGATGGCGACGACGAGACCTGCGCCCAGGTCTTCTTCTTCCGTGGCGGCAAGCTGGTTGGCCGCGAGTACTTCATCTTGCAGGGCACGCGCGAGACGCCCCCTGGCGAAATCATGTCGTCGTTCCTGCAGCAGTTCTATGACACCGCTCCCCACATTCCCGGCGAGATGATTCTTGCCGCCGAACCAGATGACACCGAGGCACTGCGGCAATGGCTGCGGCAGAAGCGCGGCGGCGCGGTGACGCTGGTGGTGCCACAACGCGGCGAGAAGCTGCGGCTGGTGGAGATGGTGGCACAGAATGCCCGCGAGGTGCTGGAGCAGCAGCGCATCAAGTGGCTCTCGGATTCACAGAAGACAGCTCTCGCGCTCGACGAGCTGCGCGAGGAGCTCAACCTGCCGACAGCCCCGCATCGCATCGAATGCTACGACATCTCCAACATCTCAGGCACGTCGTCCGTTGGCTCGATGGTCGTGCTAGAGGATGGACGGCCCAAGACAAGCGACTATCGCCGTTTCCGCATCAAGACGGTCGAAGGCTCCAACGACGTTGCCAGCCTGCAGGAGGTGCTGCGCCGACGCTTCAAGCGCCTCTTCGTCGCGCAGACTCCCGATGTGGAGACGGGGGATGAAGAGGCAGCAGCGGACACAGAGGACACAGAGGAAATGGCGGAGGATGCCGAGGCCGAGGCCGAGCAGGAGACGCTGACGGATGAGGCAGGAGCGAGCGCGGATATGGCAGGCGACCCATGGGGGCAGCTACCAGATCTTGTGATCGTGGATGGCGGGCGGCCACAGCTCAATGCCGCGCTGGAGGTGATCGGAGACTTGCCGGTTGGCGTGCCGGTGATTGGCATTGCCAAAGAGAATCACGGGGCCATCGGCACCTACGAGGAGATTTATCTGCTCGGTCAGCCGGAGCCGCTGGTTTTGCCGCGTGGCTCGCAGGGGCTGTATCTGCTCCAGCGGGTACGCGACGAAGCGCACCGCTTCGCTATCACCTATCACCGACAGGTGCGCTCGAAGCGCACGTTCAAGTCGGTGCTGGATGATATTCCCGGCATTGGACCGAAGCGCAAGAAGGCGCTGATACGCCGGTTCGGGTCTGCGCGCGCCATTGCCGCCGCCTCGCTGGATGAACTGGCGTCGGTAGAGGGCATGACGCGCGATGCCGCCGAGCGAGTGCTGGAGCATATCGGCAACGGGCGAGCCATCACGACCACAGAGGAGTGATGGCGGACGAACCATGGCGGCTGGCGGTCGTGTGCCTACATGGCTATACATTCTCAGTGCTGAGGATGCTCGGTAAAGACATCTGATCAGGATGGAACAGGCTAATCTCCTGAGACTCACTCGTGAAGTCAATGATGACTTTGGCATACGGTGCCCCTGCTAGATACTGCTGTTTGGGAGCTAGCAGTTGCTGAAAAACGTGCGGAGCAGCCTGGTATGGAACGATGTGGGAGATAACTCTGGCGTAATACGCCGGGTCATCGCATAGGAACTTCATGGCTTCCCGGAGATACATCTCAGAGGCTCCGGTCTGGCCGGTGAGCCATAGCCGCTTGCCTCCGAGCGCGATACACCGGGTGGTTTCGTGTCCCAGTCCACAGAGATTCGCTTGCCTGATTCCGTTCAGATGTACGCCCGGAAGCTCGGGGATTGTATCGGGCGAATCGGTGCCTGCGGCGAGGTCGATGCATCCATCCTCGTGGACATATTGCAGTGCCTGGGTGAGCACTGCGCGCGTGGCAGAGCGTGGCGTGCAGAGGCAGGCCGCATCAACACCACCTTGACCTGTGCGCTCCAGCAACATATCCGCCAACGTCGGCGAGTTGAGCAGCGCGTATGAATCCTCGACGATGCCACATCTCACGGCCCAGTCCAGGCGTGCTTGTGATGTGCCGACGAGGAAGATCTGAGAGCATCCTTCACTTCTAGCACAGAGTGCATTGAGTAACCCAATCGGCCCCGTACCCACAACGACCATACTCTCCGGCGTGCCCACCTGCTGCACGAGACGTTGCCCGTAGATGACTGTGGCAAATGGCTCGATCAAAGGCCCGCAGACCAATGGGATGCCTGCCGCAAGTGGGACCACCATGCCGCGCTCCAGCGCCGATTGTGGAATCAGGAGATATTGCTGGTTGAGGCCCTCAATAGTGTCACCGAGTATGTTGTTTGAGTCAGTGGGGTTCTTCGGCACAAAGGTCACATATTGGCCAACGGCAAACTGGTGTATGTCGGCGCCAACCGCCACAACCTGTGCTACCCCTTCATGGCCAAGAATGCGTGTGGCCA
>DASUWS010000168.1:0-3666 GCA_036378295.1 Ktedonobacterales bacterium | reverse complement strand
GCCGTTCTGCTGCTCGATCTTCTCATAGGTAATGCCGAAATAGTCGGCTTTGCCGCCCTTGGTGGCGACTCGTAGCTCATTGAAGATGTCGCGCGCGGAGGTGTACGGGAAGTATTCCCCCTTGCCCAGCCGCTTCGCCAGATCGCAGACGATTTCCCAGTCACGGCGCGCACCAGGGGGAGGGTCAACCGCCTGGTTGTATTTGATGACGCGCCCTTCCAGATTGGTCGTAGTGCCTTCATCCTCAGCCCAGACATTTCCCGGCAGCACCACATCCGCCAACTCGCACGTCTCTGAGAGGAAGAAGTCACAGACCACGAAGAAGTCGAGGGCGCGCAGCGCGCGCTCGGTCGTATGCTGGTCGGGCAGCGAGACCATCGGGTTCGAGCAGATCATGAAGCAGCCGCGAATCTCCTCGCGCAGCATGGCGGGGATCATCAGCGTCGCCGGATAGCCCGCGTGTGGCAGATCTTCTTCTTCGATGCCCCAGACCGAAGCGATATACTCGCGATCCTCTGGGTCCTCGATTTCGCGCTCGCCGGGAAGCTGCGAGGCCTTCTGGCCCATCTCGCGCCCGCCCTGGCCGTTGCCCTGGCCGGTCAACGTCATGTAGCCCGCGCCGGGGCGTCCGAAATTGCCGGTAGCCAGCGCCAGGTTCACCGCGGCCACACCGTTATCCACACCTTTGCTCTGGTGCTCCAGCCCGCGCGCGGTGTAGATCATCGCCGCATTGGCCCGCCCGTAGAGGCGCGCCGCATCAATGATCGTCTCAGGGCGCAAGCCGCAAACCTTCGCCACCCGCTCTGGGGGATACTCCTCAACCAGCGCCTTGACCTCGTCCCAGCCGTTCGTGCGGGCGCGGATGAACTCCTCATCCACCAGCCCTTCGCGAATGACGACGTGGAGCATGGCGTTGAGCAAGGCGGAATCGGTGCCGGAGCGCAGGGGCAGAAAGATATCAGCGGTGCGGGCAATCGGCGTCTGGCGGGGATCCGCGACGATCAGCTTCGCCCCACGGTCGCGTGCCTGCCAGAGCCAGCTCGTGACGATGGGGAAGCATTCGCCGACGTTCGCGCCGATGAAGAACAGTACGTCGGCATGCAGCATATCGCTGATGGGGTTGGCGGCGCGGTCAATGCCGAGCGAGCGGTCATTCGCCCCGGTTGCCGAGGACATGCACAGCCGCCCGTTGTAGTCGCAGTGGCGCGTCTGGAGCGCCACCCGGGCGAACTTGCCCATCAGGTAGCACTTCTCGTTCGTCATGGACGAGCCGCTATAGACCGCGACGGCGTCTTTGCCATGCGCGCGCTGAATCTCCTGGAAGCGCCTGGCAACGGTATCGAGCGCCTCGTTCCAGCTGACCGGCTCCAGCGGACTATTCTTGCCGTTGCGCCGCATCAGGGGTGTAGTGAGGCGGTCGGGATGGTCTACGGTCTGGTAGGCGGTGGTCCCCTTGGGACAGAGCATACCCCGGTTCATTGGAAAATCATAGCGCGGCTCGACGCCCACTACCTTGCCGCCGGCAACTTTGAGGTACATCCCACACTGCACGCCACAATAGCAGCAGTGCGTGGGCACATAGCGGTCTATTGCTTCATTCGAGCGCCACTTTGTTGCGCTGCCTTCATGAAAGTCGTAGGTGTCGCGCTGTCCTTCGTGAAAGATACCCTTATCGACGCTCATGGCATACTCTGCCTTCCAGGTGTTGTCGCCCTCATCGTTGGTTGTCGTGCGTTGTGCTCGTTGTGCTCCTGGCCGAACAGCAGCAGCCCCGGCCAGAGATCGGGAGAACGTTACTCGTTACAGGAAGCGGTTGCCCTGGCCGCCCAGAGCCGCGAGGTTCGCCTGACCTCGCATGACACGCTTGCATTCAGGGCAAAAATCCTGCCACCAGACACCCTTGGTCGCTGCCTCGCGTCCTGCCCGTTCCTCAGCGGCGACGGTCCTATCCTGCTCGCTGATCGAATAGTCCTGGCCAATATCATAGAGTGTGCGCTTAAGATCCGCGACGAACCGGGCTGGCGCGAATGGCTGCCCGCAGCGCGGACAGGTGCGCTGATTGGCGTCCTCACCGGTGCGCCAGTAGAGTTCGACGCCGACGGTGGCGGGACGCTCGATGATATGGAAGAACTTGCCAAACGGCAACGAGATCAGCCAGAGTACCACGATTGCCTGGTGAGCCAGCGAGATATACCAGTAGTAGGCGCCGCCAAAGAATGCGCTGTCAGCGGTGAGCGCCAGGCCACTGATCACGATGGCGAGGAGCAGCCCCAGCGGCACGATGTCGAAGCGGAACCGCTGAATGGCAATCTGCGCCAGATCGTGGAAGCGCCGGTGAAATGCCAGGATCACCCCCACCAGCAGCAACAGGGCCGAGAGATCGAGCGCGTGGTAGATCAGGAAGCCGAAAGGCGTGCTTGGGTCAAACGAGAAGAACGGAAAGCCAAACACCCATATCTGATGCTGTGCGGTGGATGTCTGCGTAAACCGCAGCCAGCCGAAGGTCAGCGGGAAGGTAATAAGGCACGAAATGACTACGCCCCAGAAGATGCACTGATGCGTCACCCAGCGGTACCAGGCCCGCCTGCGGATGAACTGCTGGGTGAAGAGGTCGAGGATGGCTAGCGGAATCAGCGTCGTATAGCGCCGGAAGTTTTGGAGCGAGAGAAAAAGCTGCCAGCTACGCCAGAAGTAGCGGCCCGTCTGTGGCCGCATGAGCCAGAAGGTGTATTTATAGGTCACGGCGGCCAACGCGAAGATCGAGGCGACGGCATAGCCGATCAGCGCGGCATCGAACCAGTGGAAGCCGCGTGAGCCGAGGGCAATCAATCCAACCAGCACCAGTCCAGCCAGTACTCCGAAGACGATCGCCGCACTCCGCTGCCCAAGCCGTGTATTCATCTCGTCGCCTCCTTTGGCGCCAACAAATGCGCTACTCCCTGGCTCTCTGCTCCTGTTCCGACACGCATGAGTCCGAGTATATTCTGCTACTCAGGGGATGACCTTGCTGCGACAAAACTCACACATCATAAATCATAGCACGATGGAATCAAGGCTGACGCCACATATGTATGCCTGCTTACACCCGCGGCGCTGCCAGCACGCTGGTACCAGACCGCACAAACAGATCGTAGGAACGCGGGTAGGAATGGTGCAAGTTTGATGCTGAGGGCCGGTTATGGCACACTGATGCTAAGGTTCGAGAAATCCACCTGGGATGTCCCAGAGGCACAATACAGGCCGAGTATTATCGCTATCTGCCCTGCGGTACGAAATGAAGACTCTTGCCATCCGCTCTCTTGCGATTCCTTCAGCGTTTATAAACTCTACAGGCCATTCGGGGATATGCTTGTCGCGACAGGTATTTTCCAACTGGGCGTTGGCAGAGCCAGTATGCCAGAGATGAGCGCTTGCTGCAACCTCTCGGCGGGAAAACACAGCACCCTTCTCCAAGAGGGAGAAGGGTGACGGTCTCGGATAGCTTCGTACGCTGCTAGCGCCTAGCCAATGTACTCGTTGAACGTTGGCGTCATCTCGATGCCCATCGCCCGGCAGTAGATCGACACCTTGCCAAAGAAGATGAGGAGCGCCTGCAGGTAGATGTCCAGCTGCATATCTACGGGCACCTCGAAGCCGCCGCGATCAATCGTCTTCCGCATATCCTCG
>DASUWS010000167.1:0-7694 GCA_036378295.1 Ktedonobacterales bacterium | reverse complement strand
GCGCCTGGGCAGCACGCCCCTGCCGCGCTGGGGATTGATCGCGGCCAAGACCGCGACGGTACTGGCCATCGAGGTCGCGCAGACGGTGCTGCTGGTGTTGATCGCCGTCATCTTCTTTGGCTGGCGGCCCGCTGGCTCAATCCCGCTGGCGCTGCTGGTGATGCTGATTGGGACGGCGGCCTTCGCCGGGCTGGGGATGCTGATGGCGGGCACACTGCGCGCTGAGGCAACGCTGGCAGCGGCGAACGGCCTATTCATTCTCTTCTTGGCGATTGGCGGCGTTGTGCTGCCGACAAGCCATCTGCCAGCGGTTATCCAATGGCTAGCGCAGATTCTGCCAGCGGCGGCGCTCTCCGATGCGCTGCGTACGGCGCTCAGCCCAACGGGCATCAGCGGGGGCAGCCTGTTGCTGCTGACGGTATGGGCCGTGGTGCTGTTGGTGGCAGCGGCGCTCACCTTCAAGTGGGAGTGATGGCAGGCTGGCTCCCAGCCTCCAGGGAAGTACGCCGCACGCGTAGCACACGTTGTTGCCTGTCATAAGAGTTTCTCGCGTCAGGATGAGTCGTGGCGCTTCAGGCCACGGCTCTAGATCTCCTAGACAAACCTCGACTTTGACGCGGTCAATGCGGTGGCCATTTGCTGCCTATCTGCTAGACATATCGTAGTGTATAATGAACACATATATAACCGACATGCGATATGGAGGGAAGCGTCATGGCAGATGAGCAGCACGGCGACGCGCAACTCGACATCTTCGACGCGGAGGCCACTGCGCACATCCGGCATGTCTGGCACGAGGGGCGCTGGTTCTTCAGCGTAATTGACGCGGTTGGGCTACTGACAGATAGCCCCAAACCTCGGCAATACTGGTTTGATATGAAGCGCCATGTTGAAGACGAAGGGTTTCGCGAACTGTCGGAAGAAATCCGACAGTTGAAAATGGTGGCACCCGATGGCAAGCAACGCCTGACCGATGCAGCCGACGCCGAGATACTCCTGCGTATCGTACAGTCCATTCCCAGCCCGAAAGCCGAACCGCTCAAGCAATGGCTGGCGCGTGTTGGCACCGAGCGTTTGCAAGAGATGGAGCATCCCGAGCTGGCTGCTGACCGCTTGCGCCAGGAGTATCGCCGCCTGGGCTACGACGACGATTGGATTGGGCAACGCCTGCTCAACATCGTTACGCGCGATGAACTGACCGAGGAGGGGCAGCAGCGCGGCGCGGAAGAAGGCAATCAGTTTGCCGCGCTTACCGATACATTGCATCGCGGCACGTTCGATTTGACACTCTGCCCGGATACATCCGGGAGATTCTCGGAGAACGCTGGTGGCAACCCACTACGTTCGCCCCCGAAGGGCCTGCCCGGCCCCACAAGGCGTTGCATACTCCCTGGGCGAGTGTGACCTCAAAAGCAACCCAGATCGACGTATGGCATCTCGTCCAAAATACGTTGATGCTTTTACCCGCAGGAACGATTGACTGCGGAACCGCCAAACACCATTATGTGATTGGTGAGGTGCAAAGTGCCTACACGGCTAGTCTCGTACAAGCGGGCAGAAACGGCAATGTTCGTAGGATAGTCGTCGCCTGCGGGCGACAGGCCATTCATCCCCGCTTAAAAGACGGGGGCTTTCTGGCCCATTTTCTGTAACGGAGAGGACGACCCCCTCTCCACCGCGTGTGCTATACTACGCGCGAAGTTGATCGCGACCGCATGATGCATCTCTGATTTACCTTACACGCACTGCTGATGCATTTCGTCTTGATGGTCTCTATCTGATCGGGCTTTACCCTCCTCAGCATAGAACTCCACGAGCCTGCGAACGCCGCACGGATTGACTTGTTGTGGAGCTGGTGCCGACGCCAACAAAGGGCCGGCAACGATTTGCATGATATGCTTGAAGGAGGGGCCAAATGGCCATCCGTATTTACGTGGGCAATCTGCCCTACTCGATTGGTAATGAGCAGCTCGCTCAGGTTTTTCGCGCGTATGGCGATGTCATCGAGGCATCGGTCGTCACAGACCGCGATAGTGGCCAGAGCAAGGGATTCGGCTTCGTCGAGATGTCTGACGATGAGGCGGCACGCAACGCCATCGCCTCGCTCAATGGGACGACCCTCGACAACCGGACAATTCGCGTGAACGAGGCGCAACCGCGTGCCGAGCGTTCTGGGGGATCTCGCTCCGGCGGAGGGTATGGGAACCGGGGTTCCTACAATAGAGGCTCACGCGACTACTAGGAGCCGATCGACAGGGTGATGGCCAGGGTAACTCTACGCTGGCCAACTCCCTTTCATGGGTGACTGTATTCCTGATAAAGGACTCCAGGAACACGTATTTCTTCCCTTGGCAAGCGACCCTGCGTGTTTCGTAGCGTAGCGTATGGGCCCAGAGCTTCCATAGATGCACCAGCGCATCAAAAGAGTCTCGGACGTGCTCGTCTCCAAAACACCATCTATTCCCTGCTCTGATGCAGGTGCCGTATCAAGTGCGGTATCGGGTGAGATATGGTGCAACTGCTGTTGATAACAGGCACAGTGCGCGCGACATTGTCGTTACCTGCCACATAGTGGCCCCACTCAATTATCCCCATCATGAACCCTCTCCCATCCCACCCGCCCAGATGTTGGCCAGAGAGCAATCAGATAGGCGGCTTAGTCCAATACATGTCGGACGTGTCGAGGCACTGGCAAAGCAGACATACACGCTGGCACCCTTAATGATTGGGAGACGACGATGGTGAGTCCATCAAGTGACGTGAGTTGCCATATCAAAGATTGCGAGCAGGTGGCTGCTGCCGTCTGCGAGCACTGTGGTCACCCGTGCTGTCTCGCTCATGTTCGTCGCGTCTCGATTACCTACCGTGATGATCAACGCCCACCAGGAATGAGTGCGTCGGCCCGACTGCCCATCCGCACCGAGACGTATATGTTGTGCCTACGCTGTAGCACGAAGCCCGTCCCACGACGGGTGCAGCTGCCCACGACGTAAGGGGCGATAGGGACCTGGCCCTAACCCATACGCGCGTTGGTAGTCACCAGGGCGTATTACTTGTCGAAGTGCGCATTCAGCTAGACGAGATACTCCAGGCGACGGACGGCCTGCTCCAGCGGATCGAGGTCGGCCACACAGAGAACGACCAACACCCTTCCGCTCCTATTGCCTGATGTCAGCCAATGAGCCAGCGAGCAGGGAAGCGCAAGATAATCACGGTGAAGCCCATCCTGGACTAGCAAGCCTGAATCAAGTCCGCTACGCAACACAAGTCGGTCAACGCTAGACAGTAAGTGGAGGTGTCTGATGAACGATTGGAAAGCCGAACTTGACACATTCTTCCGGCAACGTGAGCAACAAGACCAGCAACAGCAACTCAATGGAGCACAGCCGTCCCGAGAGGAGACCGCGATAGAGGAGTTCATGGTCGAAGTGGCCACAGCAGCGTTTCAGGAATTCGGCGCTGCTTTACAGGAGCATGGCCGCCGGATTCGGTTACGCCTGGGCGACTCACACATGCGCATTATCACTGAATTCGCGGGGACTGAGGAATTCGATTATACCCTCTGGGCGGGCATGAACGGACTCTCTGCCGAGTCCCGGACTGGCGGAAGACACACGCCTGATCGTTTTCAAAATGCCAAAGGCAATAGCAACATCGCTGACACGACGAAGGATGATGTTGTTAAGCACCTCGTGGATAGGTACATTGCGCTGACCAGCCGCGTATCTGTGTGACGGCGCTAGTTCTGCCGCATTCCAGCAGCAGGAGAATACCAGGAGAATAGTATGCAGGAATCGCCAAGCATGGAAACACCAGAAACCGTGGAAACCCTGCGCCTGCGCATGCAGGCACTAGAAGCTGAGATTGCAGCCATGCGCCCGATCGTGCTCAGGGTAGCCGAGGCGCGCATGTGCAGGGATATGGTCACGATGATTGAGTCCTGCCCTTATTGCACGCTCAAGCGCGGAGGGGATTTTGGATATGGCGGTAAGCACGACGAAACCTGCATAGTGACGCAAGCCCGAAAGTTGGGCTTTTAATTGGCACATAGCTGGCACAAGAAGCGTGTTCGTGCAAGTGTGATAGATGCAATCTCCGCTCAGGTTATGCCGATCGCCACGCCTGAGAGGGATTGGCCGCGTTGTACGACACGATCTGCCGCGGGCAGCACGCAAGGATGGCACATGACTGAAAGGGGAAAAAGGAGCCGCTGCCATGGCTGATATTCAGAAGTTGAAGCAGATGGCCGAGGCGGTGCGACAGCGCGCACGGGAGCAGCAGGAAGCAGCGGACAGACGCGCAGCGGAAGAGTTCCAGGCCTGGACGCAGACTGCCCTCTCACCAGGAATGCGCGACGCACTGCAGCTCGTGCCAGGCTGGGATCAGCGACAACGGCTGCCGATGGCGACCTTCGAAGTTGGCAGGGAACGCGGTCGCCTCTACCAGGGTGAAGACAAAAGCGATGCGCTTGGGACTGTGATCTTTACTGATCCCGACGGCCGCGAAACACAGTCTGCCCCATTTCATTCGGAGGATGAATTGCTGCTGCTGCTCGAAAGGTACCTATCATCTTAACAGGCGAGGAAGACACCCGCAAAGTCGCTTGTGCGACAGCCGTATCACGTCACAGGCGCATGAAGCGCTTCTCGCACCATATCGCATGAAACAATGACGAGGGGAAAAGGCTCTCACAAGTGCTTCGCCAACATGGCGGAGCTTCAAGACAACGTCACCAACACTAGGAGATCGCGTGGCATCCAATCCGGCGTATGAGCCGATGCGCCCTGTCTACAGGGTCGTCTACAAGGTTATTGTCCTCCTCGTCGTGCTTATTCCGTTGCTTGCCACGGTTCTCGCGATCGGGCTACTCTGGCAGCGGGCCGTCCACATGTCGGACCTCATCTTGCTTGGGGTCATGTATGCGCTCGTCGCATTCGGAGTCACCGTCGGCTACCATCGCATGTTGACCCATCGCAGCTTCCGCGCGCATCCGGCTGTCAAGCTGCTCCTCCTGATCCTCGGCTCGATGGCCTTCGAAGGCCCGGCGATTGAGTGGGCGGCGACCCACACCAAACATCATGCGCGCTCCGATCGTGAGGGCGATCCGCATAGCCCGGTTGAAGGCTTCTTCCATGCGCACCTTGGCTGGATCTTCCGCGATGGCGACGCCGATCCCAGGGTGTACTCTCGCCACTTGCTGAGCGATCGCATCGTGACCTTTGTCAGCAGGACCTTCCTGCTCTGGGCGGTCCTGTCGCTCGCGATCCCGTTTGCCGTCGGCTGGCTCGTGGGTGGATGGCCACTCGCCTGGACCGGGCTGCTCTGGGGTGGCCTGGTGCGCATGTTCCTGACGCATCACGTCACCTGGAGCGTCAATTCCGTCTGCCATACGTTCGGGCGGCGTGAATTCGAGACGACGGATCGCAGTCGCAATGAGTGGATCGTGGGCATGCTGGCGTTTGGCGAGGGCTGGCACAACAATCACCACGCCTTCCCGCGTTCGGCGTTCCACGGGCTCCACTGGTGGCAGTTCGACTTCTCCGGATACCTCATCTGGACGTTGGAGCGTCTGCACCTGGCGCGCGAGGTCTATCGCGTCCCTCCAACACTCCTTGCACGCCGGGCCATGAAGACGGTACAAGCGACAGTTGTCCCAGCGCCTGCGTCCCAGCCCGACGAAGAGGAAGACGACGCGCTGGTGGAGCGCGTAGGCTAAACCCAGTAAGAAGGCAACCACGAGAGCGGGCCCCATTGCTGCGGCTCGCTCTCCTACTCTCACCCCGCCTTCTCTTCCTCGGCCAACGACCCCGCCACGGCCCAATTGTAGCCGCCACCCAGCAGGTAGTCGGATCTCTGGACATATACGGTTTCATGAACATTGACCTTCCCGAGTCTTCCTTAGTAGAAGTCACTAGTTACGCAACACTGAGACTACCTATAACGACGAATAGCATCAATATCTCACAGACTTCTTGCTAGCAGCCCCACAACCCTGTAACATGCACATATATTTCGGGAACTTTTCATAGTGGTCGTTCCAAAATGACGCATGACAAGGTGTTACATTGGAGGGCATATGAAGATCCATCCCATTAGCGATTTGCCCGAAATCAGCCGTACAATAAAAGCTCTCGGTCGAGCCAATGCGTCTACTCTCGGTTACCTACCAGAAGGTGCTTTTGATCACTACGTATCACAGGGCACTGTCCTCGTTACCATGAACGAGTATGAAGAGTGTATTGGTTATCTCCTGTGGCGAGTTGCTCGTCAGCAAGCCTTCATAGTTCATCTTTGCGTACAGGCGAATGCACGCCACAAAGGGGTAGCGAAGACACTGGTGAAGGAATTGAGTCAGCGAACACAGTCACTACGGGGAATCGGCTTGTGGTGCCGACGCGATTATGAGGCACACCAGATTTGGCCAAAACTCGGTTTCACTCCACGAGCTGAGAAGCCTGGGCGAAGCCGTGATGGAAGTGAGCTTACGTTCTGGTGGCTCGATCATAACCACCCTACTATCTTCACGTTTGCCGAGAACGAAAGACTTGCGACGAAGGTGAGCGTAGTCCTGGATGCAAATGTATTCTTTGACCTCAACACTCCGCGCGCACAAAATGAGTCCTTTGCACTCGAGGCTGATTGGCTACAGGACATCATTGAATTGTGCGTCACGGATGAAATATACACAGAGATCGACCGGAATGATGACCCAGCAGAAAGGAAGCGACTTCAAGGTGCAGTAAGCAAGTATACGTTATTGCGCCATACTTCCGATAGGTATTCACACATCTTCGGAGAGATTGCACCCCTGTTCATGAAGCAGGCATCAAAGAGCACTTTGTCCGATCACAAGCAATTAGCTAAGGCGATTGCAGCCGATACAGGCTTCTTCGCAACACGCGACAAAGACTTGCTCAAGGTTTCGGATAGGATATACCAAGCATACGGCTTGGCCATAGTACGGCCCTCTGAAATAGTTGTTCGCCAAGATGAACTACGCCGAGAGATCGAATATCAGCCTGTACGCTTGGCTGGCACACTGCTGGATATTCGGCGTATCCAAGCGCACGAGCTAAATTCCGTCGTTGAGACTTTCTCTAGAGGTGGGATGGGAGAAAGTAAGGCCGCGTTCAGTACTATCCTGCGCCAGAATCTTGTCACTCCTGATCATGTAGACTGTCTTGTTGCACTTGATACAACAGGCAGTATGCTAGCAGTGATAGTTCTTGGCTGGCACACTGACGAGTTACGTATACCGCTATTCCGCGTCAATAAGCATCCATTAGCAGCAACCCTTGCGCGGCATCTAGTTCTGCGAGCTACCTATCAGTCCGCACGCCGTCATCTGAGAATCACTCGGATGAGTGATAGATACTCGGGCGATACAGTTGCACAGGCGCTTAACGAGGCTAGTTTCATACATACATCCGACGATTGGCTGAAGGTAAATCTCGCAACCGTTACGACTGCGTGTGATTTAGCGGATACACTTGGCCAAGTAGCACTAAGACTGGGTGATTCTGGCGAACCGTACCGCAGACTAGCTCTGTTGCTGAAGAGTGACTACGTCAAAACAGATATCCAGTTCATGGTTGATGTTGAACGTACATTATGGCCAGCAAAGGTTACCGATGCTGCGATATCCACTTATATTGTGCCCATACGTCCAATCTGGGCCCAACACCTGTTTGATG
>DASUWS010000166.1:0-4298 GCA_036378295.1 Ktedonobacterales bacterium | reverse complement strand
TGGTGTGTAATACTGGAACGCGGCCCAACTCCGCCACGCCAACACACCATCGAGCAGAATGCCCAGCAGTGATATGGCAATGAGCCATCGAGCAGAGCGTCGCGAGGAGCGCCACAGCGCGAATGTGGTACCCACCAGCGTGAGGGCGCAGATAGCGGCAACGATGGCCCAAATCTCCAGCGGTCCCGTCCCAATTCGATGGGGCTGGGTAGAGGCAATCATGCGCTGACGCTCCCTTACTCGCACTCCTTCCTCACAAGCATTCAGTGTAGCGGCTTTACTCTACGCCTGTTTGGCTTGCGCGTCAATCGGAGGATAGGTAAAAGTGACTGTTCGATAGACGCCTGTGTTACCATGATGCCGTTCGATGCAAGCAGGTTGTGATTGGAAGGGGACATCGATGAATACCCGAAGTGTGAAGCAATTGCTCGTCGGCCTCGTCATAATCCTGTTCAGCCTCATGTTGGTGTTTGCTGGCCTCGTGTTCGCGTTCCTTGATTTCGCCTACCATGCCAGCAACAATTCATACTTTGACACTGGCCCCACCCTCATGGTCTGGCTGGCACTCATCGTCGGGGTCGTGGGGCTCGCTGTCGCCTATATCGGTTTCTCCGAGAAAGACTGAGACGGTTGGACACGAGGATGAGGGAGTAGCTTAGTCAGCCTTCTTGGTCTCCTTGCCGCCGCGCCGCTATCTTATGAACCACTTGAACAGCACTCCTGTCACAATGCCTTTGAGGAGGGAGATGAGGAGCAGCCCGCCGATGAAAGTGATGGCGATGTCTCGCTGGCCAGGGCCAACCCGGGTCCAGTAGCGGTAGACCTCAAAGCCAACAGCACAGAGCGGCAGGAAGAATAACACGGCAAAAGACGACACTCCGGCATATTCCCATGCTGTCCATAGTTGGCGCAGTTCCTCAGCCATTTCCGAGATCGCCTGCAGCAGGTTCATGACTGTTACCACTGCCCAACCAAGGAGCAGGCCAAGCACGCCCATCACGACCGCGACTCCGACGCCCTGCCAGGTCTGGTAGGGGAGCGGGAGTATTCCGGCAGACGCCAGCAGCGCGTGCGCGTGCACGGCGCCACCTGCCAACCCAGCGAGCGTCCATGCCGCGCCCGCATACCAGACAACCCGACGTTTCCCCCGTTCGTCATCGGAGCCGGAGTGCTGCCAAGGTGGTTCAAGTACCCATAGCCACCGCAGCCACAAGAAGTGCAGAAACCTGCTCACACTCGCCCTCCTACTCTGGTCGCTCGTCACACTGAAGTATACGCAAGCAACCATCAAGATGTTGAGGAATGGTAGCATGGTATAGGAGTATGTCTGGCTCAGATCATACGGTGAGCAGGTCAGCCAGACTGGCGAAGACAATGTGCTGGTACTGCGCCGTACCGTCCCCTGTGCCTGGAGCACCAGCACCAGGAACACGAGCAACAGCACGATGCCCGCGCCCCTGTCCCTGCTCCTCTCATCGCCGCCGCTGCTGGGGGAGCACTGCTGATCCACTGTACTCGTACAAGGGCAAAGAGGATGGTGGCAGCGCCGAAGACACCGAAGAGCTTTTCCTGCCCGAAGAGAATGTCACCCAGGACGATACCTCTGGTGATGAGCATGACGAGGAGTAGCTAAGACTGCCGCGTTCAAGACTCCGTGTCTGTTGAAGCTCTCAAGCAGAGCATGGAGGCAGCCATGGCGCGATATGCGTCTGGATCGTGGAGCCTCTGTGCAGGGAGCGACTCCCTCGCTACCAGGCGGAAAACACATCTGGCCCATGCCGTGGGAAGGAATCGTTTCGGGCATGGGCCAGACAGGCGGCTGAGCGGAGAACAGCGCCGGGCTACTTATCCGCGTAGTAGTCGGCGTTGATCTTGATATATTCCTTCCACTGCGCCGGAACGGCGCTCTCCTCGAAGATGGCGCTCACAGGGCAGGCAGGCTCGCAAGCGCCGCAATCGATGCATTCCTCAGGGTTGATATAGAGCATCTCAACGCTCTCGAACTCGCTCTCGCCCTGGGCGGGATGAATGCAGTCTACCGGGCACACATCCACGCAGGAAGCATCTTTGACGCCGACACAGGGCTGCGTGATCACGTACGTCATGGAAACGAGTCTCCTCACTGCCTGAAAATATGAGCGCACAGCATTGGTGCGCTTGTCGCCTGAACTACGAGCGCCGGATGACTGGCGTTGCCGTCATGTCAAGGACTACGAAGCATTGCGCGGATGGCACTCTTCCTCTCATTATACAGGTTGAACAACGCGACTGCTACTGCTCGCTGGCTGAATCCGCATCTTCGTCGCTCGTATGCATGACCGCCGCTGACTCGGCGTCCAATTCGGCCAGTAGCTTGTGATCCAGCGGCGTGAGCTCCGCCCGCGCAAGGAGATCGGGCCGGCGCGCGCGCGTTCGCCGAAGTGATTCCTTGCGCCGCCATCGCGCGATGGCGGCATGGTTGCCGCTCAACAGCACATCTGGCACGTGCCACCCGCGAAACTCCGCCGGGCGCGTATAGTGAGGATATTCCAGCAGCCCCGCCGTGTGCGACTCCTCCTCGGTCGAGCCAGCCGCCAGCACCCCCGGCAGCAGCCGCGCCACCGCATCCACCACTACCATCGCCGCCAGCTCGCCGCCTGTCAGCACGAAGTCGCCAAGGGAAATTTCATCAGTCACGAGATGCTCGCGCACCCGCTCATCCACTCCCTCGTAATGCCCGCAGATGAGCGTAATCCGCTGCTCGCTCGCCAGCTCGCGGGCAATGTGCTGGGTGAAGACGCGCCCCTGCGGGCTGAGCAGGATAATCGGCCCGCTTGCGTTGATTTGTTCGACGGCAGCGAAGAGCGGCTCTGGCTTCATCACCATGCCCGCCCCGCCCCCATAGGGATAGTCGTCCACGATATGGTGGCGGTCAGTGGTGACATCACGCGGATTGTGCAGCGCAACCTCCAGCAGACCCCGTTCGCGCGCCCGCGCCAGAATGCTCTCATCCAGCGGCCCGCGAAACATCTCTGGGAAGAGCGTAAAGATATCGAAGCGCAATCATCTCCTCCTGCCTGGAAGAACCTGCCTGCACCGCAAAATATGATAGTATATCGTAGCCCGTATTGTATCAGGAACAGCCCCCTTCCGGTCTGCGGCCATCCTCCCCGGCACAGGGAAGGGACAGCAGAGGGGGACTCGTAAAACATAGGACTACATCTACATATGGCAATTCTCTGGCCGACCGGCACACAGGAGCAGGTGCGCGCGGGCGAGTCGCTACGGCGCGCGCTCAGCTCAGCCGTTGCGCTCGTTGGTGGCGGCGCGGGTGTGTTGGCGCTGAAAGATACTGGCGCCGAGGAATCGGGGAGTGGCGTCGCCAAAGGTGATGGCGAGTTCACCGTGCTGGCGTTCGGCATCCGCCTGGAGGCAGCACTCAGTCTGGTCAACAGGCTCGCCACGAATGCCGCGCCGCTTCCGATGGATGGTCGCCCGCAAGTCAATGTGCTGCCGGAATACTGGGGCGGCGAGATCGCGACGATGGCGCTGGCGGATGCCAGTGGCGCGATGGGCGATGTGCATCTGCTCGGCCCGGCGGGTTTCTCTGGCTACCGCACGCTGGCCGATGCTCGCCGCCGTCAGGCGCTCTTGAACCAGTTGACGACGGTGATCCGGCTTCATCAGGAGCGCAGCCGCCTGCAACAGGAAAACCGCCAGCTGAGCTCGATTCTCCACTTCAGCGGCGATGGCATCATTACCGTTGACTCGACCTTGCGCATTACCGCCTTCAATCAGGCGATGGAGACGATGACCGCCTGGCATCCGCATGAGGTGATGGGCCGCTTCTATTATGATGTCCTGAGTCCGCACGACCCACAGGGCAACCCGCTTGGCCTCGACCGCGATCCACTGTTGCAGGCGATTTCCAGTGGCCGGACAGTGCTCAACCGGGAGTTGATCCTGCTGACACGCGACGGCCAGCGTGTCAACGTCTCGGTGACTGCGGCGGCATTCCAGGCTTCGCAGAGCCAGCCCATCGGCGCGGTGCTCAACGTTCGCGATATCACCCGCACCCGCGAGGCCGAAGAATTGCGCACCACCTTCGTATCGGTCGTTTCGCACGAATTGCAGACGCCCATTGCCATCATCAAGGGATATGCTTCGACGCTGGCCCGCGAGGATGCCCGCTGGGAAACCGAGGCCCTGCGCGAGCGGCTGCATGCCATCGAGGAAGAGGCCGACCGCCTCAACCATCTGGTCGGTAACGTGCTCTATGCCTCGCGCATTCAGGCTGGCGGGCTGACGATGGAGCGCAG
>DASUWS010000165.1:0-8500 GCA_036378295.1 Ktedonobacterales bacterium | reverse complement strand
ATCGACGCGGGTCCCGAAGCCGCTGGAGAAAAGCGTATCGCCGTCGAGCCGTGTCTCGGCGAAGGTTCCATTGTGCGAGAGCGGGCCGCCAGCCTGCGGAGGAACGGCAATGGTATCGTCGAGCGTCGTGCCACCGACGGCGATAGCGCCCGAGTCCGGCACGATACTTGGGGTGGTGGAGCTGCCATCATCTCCTACTGAGGTGGGGCTTTCTCCCTGGCGCGGCAGATTGGTTGGCGTGCTGCCGCCGTCCGGCCCGACCGGCGCAGGCGTATAGAGGCGAGTGCCGTCATTCGAGGAGATCGTGACGGCGATGCCGTACTGCTGCACGATAGCGGCTACCACAGATCGCATCAGCGGGTCGTCCTCAAGGTAGCGACCGGGAAAGCCTGCTCCATCAGTACCGAACCCAAGGCTTGCGGTGATCACATCGGGCTTCGGTGTCTGTTGTGCGGCAGCGAGCAGCGCCGCGGCGAGATTGGCAAATGTCGGTTGCTGTGGCTCTACCAGCCGATAGCTGGCGCCTGGAGCGATACCAAGGAGATCGGTCGGCCCACTGCCCTGTGCATCCTGGCGTTGGAGGCCATCCGGAAGGGGCGCCATCATGGAGAAGTCGAGCAGCACCTCGCCCAGATAGGGATCCACTTGCTCGACGGTTCCCAACGGATCAATCGCGCCCGACTGGGAAACGGTGTAGGTAGGGACGAGTGGCAGTGATGGGTAGTCGAGATAACGCTGACCATTGCTGACAATGGTCGTAGGTCCGAAGAAGGAAACGTAAGAGTCGCCCGCGTCTACCATTGATTGGTCGGTGAGGTCGCCCAGCGAGACGTTGGTGATGATCTCGCCTTGCCCGGGAAGCTGGTGCAGCCGACGCTGGATGTCCGCATACCCCCCCATCAGGTCAACCCCGTTGGCATTGAGATAGCTCTGAAGCGACGATGCCAGCCCAAAGTTCGTGGGCAAGTCTGGCGAAGACGCCTGTGCCAACTGGCGTCCATTGCTTTGCGCGGCGCCACTGGACACCCACGTGGGCAGCGGAACCGGGTTCGTGTCCATCGTGGCAACATACTCGTCCGGCTCCGCGTAGCTGACCCCTGAGGTCTCGGCCAGTACGCGCGCGGCCTGCGTGGAGTTCATACCGCTGATGTGGACGACATAGACACTGCTGAGATTGACGGTTTGGCTCCCGATCTTGACCCGCGCAGCATGGGAGAGGGCCGCGAGACTTTGTCCTGAGACGGCGTCGAATAGCGGGCTGGCCGTAGTGGCACCGACTTTGTGCAACGCCGCGTTCACACGCGCATCAGTCGTGTGGGCGACCTGCATGTGAGGGCTAGAGCCGTGGCCGACCGGCTGGCCATCGAATGAAGCCGAGGTCAGGGCGACGACAACATCGCCTGTAGCGCCCGTGCGCCTGGGAATCGATAGCTGGCGAATGAGGGCCGCGTCACTCGGACCTGGCACATCACCGAGCGGCGAGAGTCCCTGTGGCATCACTATCGCGAAAGGGCGAGGATTCCGTCCATTCGCATCGGTAATGATACCAATGCCGTCTGGATTCAACGTGACGGTCGAGCCATCATACAACGTGAGATGGCGGGTGCCTGGCTCCTGGGATGACGCCGAAGCAGTATTCGCTCCGGCGAACCTGGCTGGGAGCAGAGCAGAGATCAACCCAGCGCTTACCAGGGCAACTAGAGATACGACACCGATAACGCGCTTCGTGACCTTGACGTGCATGACAACCTCTTTCAATCTGTACCACTGCCAGTGGTGCATAACGAAGCGGCTACAATCATAGCTAAGGTTGCTATGCGCGTCAAGACTCTTGGGTGCATTTGCTCCATCAAGGCAGGAGGGGAGGAGAACAGGAGGCGGGCCATCGTGAGGTCACGCGCAGACGCGTTGGGGCGGATGGTGGAAGAAATCGACCCGTGCCAGATGATCGCAAGCCAGGACGAGGCCATCATCATTGGCACGGGTGAGATCAGTCGAGGAACACTGAAAGCTCTCGATTAGACTGGCATACCAGCCGGACTCACGCCGCGAAGCTCACACGCGGTAGCGAAATCAACGCCGGCGGCCCAAACCTGCTCAAAAGCGATCTTGAGGCAGCGCGCAAGCTGGACGTTCTCGATGACAAGCGTGGTCAGCACGGTATCGCCTGCCACTGGGTCAACCATGGCCAGCATGACGGTACGCTCGTCGATAATGGCCATCTTCATCGGCAATTCCTCGACGAAACGTGCCTGTTCTCCCACCTCGATGAAGCGCTGGACTCCCTCGCGGCTCAATGGGTCATCGAGCAGTGAGAACTCATAGACGCTGCGCATAACGCGCGTGCGAGCGACCTCAAGGCCAGCATCGTTCTCCTCCACACGGACCGCAGCGGGCATCTTGCTGAAGGCAAGCAGCTCTTTACCGACCGATTGCTGTATCTCAACGTAGCGCTTCGCAACCGCCTCACGCGATCGGAGCAGTTCGATATAGTCCAGGGGGTCGCTGTGCATGCTGCCTTCGAGGAAGGCTGGCCCCAGCTCCTCGCGCACAGCCTCGGCGTCGGCCTCAAGCTCGCGTAAGCGCTCCAGATGGATGTTCACGAGCTTGTTGACCGCTTCATCGGGTGGGGCCGCCACGAATCTGGCGGTGGCAGTACGCCCGGGACGCTCGAAGGCAAGGCCCTTCGCCACGAGACTGTCTATGACATCATAGATGCGCGGCCTGGGAACTCCAGCAACCCTGGCAACTTCGGTCGGTGTGGACCCGTCGCGACGAATCAGCGCCACGTAGGCGCGTGCCTCGTACAGCGTAAGCCCCAGGTGGACGAGCCGGTCCACTATCGCCATAGCGCGAAACCCTTCATAAGAGCCAACTCCTTTGTCTATCCGACAACTTCCAGTCCACTGGGGGTGCAGCCGTGCCCTCACCCCCAGACCGCGGCATGCCCTCCTGGCCTTGCCAACGTCCGCGACGAAGCGACCATATTCACCTTTCCCTTGTACAGCTTACACTACGTGTATAGCGGGCTGCTAGAGATCCACTTCTCATGCCCCGACCCCTGAATATCCGGAGCATTACTCGCCGCGAGCCCGGTCTCGTGATACGCGTTGATACGCACCTGGGGTAGCAGCCGTGTTGCTGTGTTGTTGCAGAAATGCGGGCTGACTATCGAGCAATCCTTCTTCAGCGCTCCGCTCATTCTCAGGGCCTCCTCGTCACTCCCGGCGGTGGCATGTAGGAGATGTCCCCTCTGTGCCGCTACCCCGCGTACCCTGATGTTCAGCATCAGTCTACCACGTCTGGTATGAGGCAACCGCAGAAGTCTCCACCGCCGAGTCAAGCGCTCCTTGCCTGGATGCGCATCCACGCCTTTGCCCCAGGGCACTCTGGCATGCGACCCGTGTGACCTTCAGGAAAGGGAGTTGACCGCGCTTGCCAGTCATGTTAGTCTCTGTACCACGCTCAATGGTACACGTATTCCGACCATACGCTCGGTAGCAACGGAGAGACCTTTGTGAGACGCAGCATTCTCAGACGTGTGATTGTTGTGACAGTAACGATAGCCTGTCTGGCAGTCCTGGTGTCCGGGTTCGCGCTGTTGACGCACAACAGCCTGGCCCAAACAGCAACTGCTAGTGGGCCAACGGCGGGGGAGACATATACCCTCATCACAGGTGAGCGCGTCATCGTGAGCGCATTGCCCGACGGCAGGCCAACTGTGATGCTGGCCCCCAGCTCCGATGGAACTGGTTCGTTTCAGGTGCTGGCCAGCGGACAGCATCTCTATGTGCTGCCCTACTACGCGGCCGGGTATATTGGCCAGCCGCTGTCCATTGACCTGTTCGATGTCAATGCCATGACCCCGGATACTTCATCCACTACATCAACACAGACGCAGTTGACGGTGGAATACACCTCCGGCAGCGGGCAGCATCTGCCGCCAGGACTCAGCAAGTCGGGGAATGGCAGTGTCACGGTGACTGACCGCAAGCAGTTTGGTCAGGCGCTCGCGAAGCAGTGGACCGCCAGTGCGCACGGGCAAGCCTCACAACTCTTTGCTGGAATCGCCCGCATCGCCCCGAAAGACTCTGCGGCTGCCACCACGCCAACGGGCGAGATGTTCACGGTCACAGTGAAGGCCTTCGACCGGCGCGGGCAGCGTGTGGAAGGCACCCTGGGCGACACAGGTGTCGTGATGAATGCCGACAATGTCGATATGTATCTCGGCGTACAGGGCTTCTTCCGGGGAAATGCCGCGTTCAGCGTTCCAGCGGGCCACTACAGTATCTCGTCGTACATCACGACGATCCACCCGGATTACAGCCGCGATATTACCCTCGCGGTCTTGCCCGAGGTGAACGTGACCCACGACATGACCGTCGTTCTGGATGCGCGTAAGGGCCAGCGGGTCTCGGCTACAACGCCGCGGCCATCGACCCCAGTATACGCGTCGCTGAACTACATGCGTCACTCCCAGTACGGTGTAAGCCTCACCGCGGACTACACGACGTTCGACGCCATGCCGCTCTACGCGACGCCCACCGCGCCCGTGAGCGTCGGAGAGATGCACTTCTACCCCAATTTCCGTCTCGCGGATGCCCAGGGCAGCCTCAATAGCTACCTCTACGACCTGCAATTTCCCTACGCGGGCGCCATCTCGTCTGACCTGGCCAAGACTGTAACAGAGGATCAACTGGCCACGATTCACACGCGCTACCACAGTCCCATCCCCGGACGGGCGGAGATAGAAGGTCGACTCGGCATAGGTACCTGGGTGTCAGAACCTGTCGGGGCCATCAATGAGGTTGTAGCGCCACTGGAGCGGACAGAATATGTTCTGGCTCGTCCTGATCTGCAGTGGCTGCAATTCGTAGCGGCTGACGAGCAGACCCTCACCGGGGTAGCTCAGAGCAATCTCGATATTTACACGCCAGGCGAGCAGCGCCAGACTGACTGGATGGCGCAGCCGATGGTGCCAGGGATTCAGCAGGAGCCAGTTGTTGGCCAGTATTGCCCGATATGCCGCATCGGCGACACACTGAGCACCATGCTGTTCCCCTTCGCCGATAATCACGGGAACATCGTGTATGAGAACGGCGACCCCACAGCTACTGAGAGCCTGACGCTCTTCCAGAACGGGACCCAGGTAGGCCAGACCTCGATTGGGTTTGGCAGCTTTGCCATGAGTCCGGACCCGGCCAACTACAAACTGGTCTACGACGTGACGAAGGATGCCGCCTATTGGCCGACTTCCACCCACGTCCACACCGAGTGGTCCTTCTCCTCGCAGGAGCGCGCGCCCGACCAATTGCCGCCCGGCTGGCTCTGTGGCGGCAAAGGTAGCGGTGGGGGCGGCGGTGGCCGTGCCGCTGACAGAGGTGGCGGCGGAGGTGGCGGCGGCGGCGACCAGTGCAGCTTCGAGCCGCTACTCTTCACGCAGTACACGACGTCTGCCGGACTCGATGACGTGATTCCTGGCGGCGCACAAGCAACCGTGGACGTCCGCGTGAGCCACCAGCGCGGCGCGGCGGCGACGCCGATCACTCACGTCAGTGCTCAGGTCTCCTATGACGACGGCAAGACCTGGCAGAGCGTCCCGGCAACCGACCAGGGCAACGGCGTCTTCCGCTTGCAGTACACTCAGCCGGATATCAAAGCGACCAACGGTTTCGCGGCGCTGCATATCCAGGCGAGCGACAGCAACGGCAGCGCGATTGACCAGACGATCACCCGTGCCTACCCGCTCGTGGTGACGCCACCGTCCCGATTGCCCACGCAGGGCGGCCACGGCAACCAGCCCGCCTGTGCCACGGCGGGTGTCGCACCATACGTGCAGTGCATGGCGCTGGTCAATACGGATGCGGGCATCTCGCTGAGCCAGCCCAAAGGCCTGAGCCCTGCTGATATTCAGGCGGCGTACAACCTCTCGCCGACAGCGGGAGCAGGCCGCACCGTTGCCATCGTGGACGCCTACGACGATCCGCAGGCGGAGGCAGACCTGGCGTTCTACCGGGCGCACTACGGGCTGCCCGCCTGTACCAGTGCGAGCGGTTGCTTCACCAAAGTCAACCAGCGCGGCGAGACGACAAATCTCCCGTTCCCTGATCCTGGCTGGGGAGTGGAGATCTCGCTCGATCTGGATGCGGTCTCGGCAGCCTGCCCCGCCTGCAAGATTCTGCTGGTCGAGGCGGATAGTCCATCGTTGTTCGACCTGCTAACGGCAGTGCAGACAGCGCAGAAGCTCGGGGCTGACGTGATCTCTAACAGCTATGGCAGCCGGGGGGAGATCTCTGGGGAGCAGACGCTCGAACGCTATTACCGCGATCTCTCGGTGCCGTTCGTGGTCTCGACGGGCGACTATGGCTATGGCAACGGCGCAATACCGTTCGGTGGCATTGCCTATCCGGCGGCGTCGCAGTATGCCATTGCGGTAGGCGGGACCTCGCTCACGCGGGCAGACACGCCGCACGGCTGGTCAGAATCGGCGTGGGACGGAGCGACGAGCGGCTGCTCGGCCTATATCCACAAGCCGGGCTGGCAGAAGGACAACCTGTGCAGTATGCGAACGGTTGCTGATGTCGCCGCGGTTGCTGATCCCAGGACCGGGCTGGCGGTCTACGATACCTTTGGCTTTGACGGCTGGCTGCAGGTGGGCGGCACGAGTCTCTCAGCGCCGATCATCTCCGGCGTCTATGCGATGGCGGGGGATGGGACTGGTGTCACGGCGCGCACCGGCCGCTATGCCGCCGGCCTGTATAACTCCACGGGTGGGCTCTTCGATGTGACCAGCGGAGCCAACGGCAACCAGTGCAGCGGCACCTATCTCTGCACCGCTGTGCCGGGCTACGATGGCCCCACCGGCTGGGGCACACCCAATGGGACGAGTGCTTTCTCGTGAGCGCATAGGCGCTTAGCCGCTAAGGCGCGTAGAACGTCTCTCCACGGGCGTATCGCAGCGGGAGGACACTGCTCGACATGTGGGCAGTTTCTCTCGCCCGGTACGCCCGTGTGCGTTATAGGGATGTCCTCAGTTCTCCGGGCAGCCGGTAGCTGGCTGACAACCAGCGGCGCGAGCCGCCACGGCAAGTCATAGTACGTGGGCGACGACGAAAGCGAAAGCAGTGCCGAGCACCGTCAGCAGCAGCGTCCATCGGCTGCTATGCTCGCTGTGCGCCTCGGGCAGGATGTCACTGGCGCCGATGTATAGCAGGAAGCCCGCGAAAAAGCCCAGGTAGATCGGCAGCCAGGCATTGGGTATCGTGAAGAGCAGGGTCGAAAGCGCACCGAGCACCGGAGCTATCGCATCCAGCAGCAGCAGGCTGAGCGCGCGGCGGCTAGTGTTGCGGTTGACGAGCATCAGTGTGACGGTATTCAGCCCGTCGGTGAAGTCGTGCGCGACGACGGCGATGGCAACAACGATGCCTACCGCAGTGTTGACCTGAAAGCCCAGCCCGATACCAATACCATCCAGAAAGCTGTGGCCCGAGAGCGCCAGCGCGGAGAGAATCCCGACGGTGGGGTGCTTGTTATCGGTGTATCCGTCCTCCTGCGCATGGTGAAGGAGCATGCTCTTTTCGGCGATGTGAAACAGCAGGAAGCCACCTACCAGCGCCAGCATCGGACCAGTGGCGTTGATCTTCTGCTCATTCACCAGCTGGAAAATCTCTGGCAGCAGGTCAAAGGCGACCAGCCCCACCAGCACGCCCGCCGTGAATCCCATGATGAGGTACAGGCGCTTGCTGTGGCGCAGAGCAAACAGCCCACCCCCAAGCGTCGAGAGGAAGGCGATGAATGAGACCACTACCCCGGTCATGCCCTCACCCCTTCCTCATTGCCATCCGCCGCCAGCGCACAGCTTGGACACTGCCCGCGCAACATGATGTCGTGCTGCTCCAGTCGGAGGCCCGACGCACGCGCAAGGTCCGCGAGAGCGCGCTCCAGCGCATCGCTCGCGACCTCCATCGTCGTATGGCACGACCGGCAGAAGAAGTGGTGATGGTGCTCGTGCGCGCTGCACAGCGCATAATGACGCCCACGCGCCTCACAGCCGGGGAGCGCCACCCCATCATCGGGCGTCTCGCTCACCAGCCCAAGCTCCGCCAGCAGCGCCAGCACGCGATAGGTCGAGGCGACACTCACGTCCGCCCGCTCCGCCACATCCTGCGCCGTCAGCGGACCCGGTGCCGCCCGGAGCGCATCCATCACACGACGACGCGGCTCGGTCAGCCGGTATCCAGCCTCTTCCAAAGGGTTGCTCATAGATACTGTCCCTGTGCTACTATTGAGAATATTCTCATTGATAACGTTCTCAATAGTAGCACAGGAACACTAATTCGCGCAACAACTGGGCCGCTTTTGCTGTATCTCCTGGCAAGCCGGCACAGTTTGCCTCGCGTGTTCGTCACTCTTGTTGAGGTGCCCGGGATTATTCATGTAGACCCGGTATGCCGCAGTGAGCGTGCCGATTGCTTACTCGCCGCCAGAATCCCCAGGACAC
>DASUWS010000164.1:0-60282 GCA_036378295.1 Ktedonobacterales bacterium | reverse complement strand
CTCTGGCTGATGGTGCTCAAGCCTTTCTAACGGCCTGTCTAACGGTCTGGCTGCCAGATGGGTGAGCCATACGGAGAAAGGGAAGGTAGCGGGGTATACTGGGGAAACGATAATATGGCTCGTGTCTTTGACCTGATGCGTTGCCTGGTATGCCCATCATCCGTCCTGATATCCATAGATTCCATCTGAGGAGGCCGCCGTGAAGCTCACCTGCAAGCAGCAAGACCTTGCCCGAGGACTCTCGACCGTCAGCCATGCCGTCTCGACACGGAGCACCCTGCCGATTCTCTCCAACATTCTGCTCTCTGCCGAAAATGGCCGCCTGCGCCTCTCCGCCACCAACCTGGAGATCGGCATCACCTGCTGGGTGCCTGCCAGTATCCAGGAAGAAGGCGCCACGACCAGCCCGTCGCGACTCTTGACCGAGTTCGTCAATTCGCTGCCAGCCGCCGATGTCACTCTGGCATTGCAGCCGACCGGGCAGAGCATGAAAGTCAGCGGCCAGCGCAGTCAGGCGACTATACGCGGGATGGACCCCGGCGAATTCCCCGCGATCCCGACAGCCGACGGCGGAGAGCCGCCGCTCACGCTGAATGCGGGCGAGCTAAAGGCGATGATCAGCGAGGTGGCGTTTGCCGCCGCCACTGATGACGCCCGCCCGGTCTTTACCGGCGTGCTGGCGCGCGTGCGTGACGGGCGGTTGATCTTTGCCGCGGCGGATAGCTTCCGGCTGGCGGTGCGCACAACCGCACTGGAGGGAGACGGCGGCGGCGTTGCGACGGCGGTCAGCGATATGCTCATCCCAGCGCGCACCCTCTCCGAGCTGGCCAAGGTGATGCCGGGTGAAGGCGCGGTGCAGGTGGTGGTAACGCCGAACCGCAACCAGGTACTCTTCCGCATCGGCGACGATTTGGAGCTGGTTTCGACCCTGATTGCCGGGCAATTCCCCAACTATGAGGCAATCCTCCCAAAGAGCCACACCACCCGCGTCACCATTCCAACGGACGAGTTCCGCCAGGCAGCGAAGCAGGCGTCCATCTTTGCCCGCGACAGCGCCAATATCGTACGGCTGAAGGTCACGGAAGGCGAGAACGGTGGCCTGAAGCCAGGGGTAGTGACTCTGGCGGCGACGGCGGAAGAGAGTGGCGACGCCACCGCAACGCTCGACGCGGCAGTGGATGGGCCTGGGATGGAGATCATCTTCAACGTCAAATACCTGACGGACGTGCTGGGTGTACTGGAGACTAAGGAAGTCGCGCTGGAGCTCAACTCGGCGCAGCAGCCTGGAGTCATCAAACCAGTTGACAAGGACAGCGATTACGTCTACGTCATCATGCCAATGCACAGCACGCGCTAGTGGATCGTTCGCCGTTTCAGGTATCGGATGGAGCAGAGTTTAGCCGCGATGGCGAGTCTCTGCTCCATTGCTGTATGGGGCAACCCAGCGGCACATACAGCGCCCGTTCTACCCGGAAATGCCCGCTCGCTAACCCACGCGCCTAGAGCGGTGTAAGGCAGGCACCTCACTCTCCATTGGGCAGAACCGCCAGGTTGAGCTGGCGCAGGCGCTCTCGATCGGCAACCAGGTTGATCTCGACGATTCTGCCATCTTTGACAGTGACCTGGATCGTGAGCAAGAGCCGCCCGAGCGGGGCCACGACGGCTCCCACAGCGCCATTGATAAACGCCGGGCGCGCATTCTGGGCACGACCCATGAATTGTTTCGCCACGGAAGCCGCCCCGCAGGTCTCCTCGTGCGCACCAGCCGCCACGGCTGCGGCGTCTGCCCGGAGCACGACATCAGGATCGAGCAGCGTGAGCAGCGCATCGAAATTCCCGGCGCGCGAGGCGGCAAGGAAGGCTTCGACGACGACACGCTGCGGAGCCAGATCGGCATCGGGAACCGCCCCAACCCCACGCACTCGGCGACGTGCCCGGCTCGCGAGTTGTCTCGCGGCGGTAGGGGAGCGACCGACAATCGGCGCGATCTCCTCGAACGGCGCGTCGAAGAGGTCGTGCAGCACAAACGCGAGGCGCTCAGGGGGATTCAGTGTATCGAGCACCACGAGCAGCGCCAGCCCCACCGAATCGGCCATGAGCGCCTCTTCCTCGGGGTCGATCGCATCATCCTCGCGTCTTATGCCTATTATGCCTGGCTCAGGCTCCAACTCCCCCAGCGATTCCTCACGTCGTGACTGGCGCGCGCGCAACATGTCGAGGCAGACCCGCCCAATCACCGTCGTCAGCCAGGCACCGAGGTTCTCGATACTGCTCGTGTCGGCGCGGCTGAGCCGCAGCCAGGTCTCCTGCACGGCATCATCCGCCTCGACAAGCGAGCCGAGCATGCGGTAGGCCACTGCCCGCAATTGGGACCGTTCGGCCTCAAACCGCTCCGCCAGCCTAGTGTGTGCGTCCATCGATCATAACCCTTCATCAAGTCCCGCCATGGCATTGCCATGACTATTACACGCCAAATCCCATCAGTGTAACAACCATCGGGGCAGCACTGAGCACCGGTCGTGGGGAGTCCAGCCTGGCCTCAACCAGCGCAGTTTGCCGCTGATTACTTTCCATCGGTCACATTCTCTCGTCGCAAAACGACGAAGTAATGACGGGAGAAACCCCACTCGCTGTGACACAGAGAGACGGAGACAGTCTCTCATAGGACGCGTTTGGAGTTGGCGGCCCCGTAAAGATCGAATCGGCGAGCTACAGACAAGGGAGTTTGTTACAGCCGACGCCTCATGGGGAAGTGGCAGTGCTTGCCGGTCCATGAGAAAGACAACACGGGAAACGCTGTTATGTCGGTGTCTAAGGCCAGAGACCTTATGACCGCAACATCAAGACAGCAAACTGGGAAGGGACACAAGTCATCCATGCAGCCACACACTGTAGCAGAACTCAGCAATCGCATCGCAGGCGAGGTGATCACCTCTGCTAGCGCAGCCTATGATGCACTGCGCAACGTCGTCAACGGGGCTGGAAGCCCAGCGGCGATTGTTCGTGTCCAAACCACTGAAGATATCGTAGCGACCATTCGCTTTGCTCGCGAGCATCGCCTGGCACTATCTGTGCGCAGCGGCGGCCACGCTTTCACCGGTCTGGCCACCAATAACGACGGTCTGGTGCTCGACCTGACGCCACTCAATACCGTCCAGGTCCTTGACCCAGAACGCCACCTCGTACGGGTTGGGGCTGGCGCCCGATGGGGCGACGTTGCGACTGCGCTGGCGTCCCACGGCCTTGCCATCTCTTCTGGCGATACCCGGCAGGTTGGTGTCGGTGGCCTGACCCTTGGTGGCGGAATCGGCTGGATGGTGCGCAAGTACGGTCTTACCATAGACAGTCTGGTGGCAGCGGAAGTCATTACCGCCGATGGGCGCACCGTGCGTGTCAGCGCGCAAGAGCATCCCGACCTGTTTTGGGCCATTCGCGGCGGTGGCGGGAATTTTGGCGTTGTCACCTCGTTTGACTTCCACGCCCAACCTGTGCGGGAGATTGTTGCTGGTTCAGTGAACTATGATCCCGCCGAGGCGGAAACCGTGCTGGCTAACTGGGCCAGCTCCATGTGTGAGGCGCCCGAAGAGCTTAACTCCACCATCGTGCTCTTCCCAGGATTCGGCCCTCAGGTGCCTCCCCGGGTTACGGTGCTCCTCTGCTACGCCGGAGACGATGAGGCTCAGGCCAATGCAGCCATCAAACCATTCCTGCAGTTGGGCGCCGTGCAATCGCAGGATATCCAACGGAAGGCGTATGCCGCGATATTGGAAGACGCGGTATCTCCTCCTCCGACGGTCAAGATCGTCAGTCATGGCGGATTCCTGAAGTCCCTGAGCACCGAGGCGGTTGCTGCCCTTGCCGCCAACTATGGGCAGGCGGGTAAGCCCATCGCCCAGATCCGAGCGCTTGGAGGCGCCGTGGCGCGCGTCAATTCCGAGGCTACGGCGTTTGCTCATCGGGAGAATGAGGCGCTCGCGGTCGTCCTGGCATTTGCACCCAAAGATGCTCCAGAGGAGCAAGCGCAGCAGATGAGGCAGGCGATTTGGCAGCCACTCGCTCCGTTTGCGAACGGCGCGTACCTCAATTTCGAGAGCGATGCCAGCGCGGCCACGGTAGCGGCAGCCTACCCAGGCATCACATACGCTCGCCTGGCAGGCATCAAGGCGACCTACGACCCTGAGAACATCTTCAACCAAAACCAGAATATCAAGCCGGCTGCATACACGCAGGAGTGAACGTCTGGCCAGCGGGACGCGCAGGCGTGCCGTTCGCTCACGATGATCGGCTGAGGTCGCGTTGGCATTCGCCACTCGCTGTTTCAGTGGGTCATCTCTATGCACCGTGATCTATGGGCGCCACTCCATCACCGGTATGGCGCCCATAGCATGCAGTATGGGATAGTGTTTGTTCCAAACGTGGCCTCCCCTATCGACGGGGAGGCGCGTTCTTCATCGGATAGGCGACGCATCGCCCTGGTTTGTCATGCGCGTTCCGGCTCATAGCGCAGGGCAACGACTCCACTCTTGAACGTCCTGGCTTCCAGCAGCTTTAGGGGGAACGCACGGGTCATGCCGTCAAACAGGGACTTGCCCTGCCCCAGCACCGTCGGGTTGATATTGATGCGGTATTCATCAATCAGATCAAGCTGCATGAATGTCCGCGCCAGTGTGGGGCTGCCGAGAAACCAGATATCCTTGCCAGGCTGCTGTTTGATGGTGTTGACCTGTTCGGCGATGTTGTCTTTGATCAGCACCGTATTCCGCGCATTGTTCCATTCGACACGATCCAGCGTGCGCGAAACCACGATCTTCGTCGCATCCTCCAGCCAGCGGGCATGTCCAAGCTCCGCGGGCGTGCTCTCTGGATTCCCCGGCACTGTGAGCCAGTAGCCAGCCATCAATTCATACGTCCTGCGCCCCCAGATAACGGCATCCGTCACTGCATGCAGCGCATGCGCGTACTGCTCAAGCTCCTCATCATATGAAATCCAGTCCAGCTCATCATTGGGACCCGATGTGAACCCATCCAGCGATAGATGCGTCAGAGAAATGATCTTCCTCATGGTTGGTTCTCCCCCTTGTAGCGCGGATGCCCACGCATTCGCAGCCAGTATGGCCCACTGATTTGGCCACACAGTGCCAGCACCATCCCGGCACTGTCGAAAAACCATTCTCCCGAAGGCTGTCCATTTCGCACATCCGCGAGCGACTACATCACCAGTGCAAGGCAAACCGCCTCAACTCTCCTTGGGAGGAGAGGCCCTGCGCGAGAAGGCGGCGAACGCGTTGCCCGCCGTCCCGCGCATCAAGGCGAGCGCCAGGACGCTCAGGATGCCATACCCCAGCGAGACCGCCACCCGTTGATCGGGAAAGATGAACTGCACCGCGAACAGCCCGAAGATCATCCCCGCGCCCCAGAGCGAGAGCCGCAGGTCCAACAGGAGGATGACCGCGAAGAGCGACTGCGCGGCGGTAAGCAGCACCTCTTCGCGCTGGCGGGCGTCGAGCGGCATCGGCTCGGGAGCACCCAGGCTGATAGCGTAGATGAGTGGCAGCATAGCCACCAGCAGCGTCCACTGGTTGATCTTCGAGGAGACGAGCGCGCCCAGTGCGGCGGATGCCGCCTGGCGCCAGGCAAAGATACAGACGACGACGAACTCCGGTGCTTCCGAGGCGAGTGGCGCGACCCACTGCACCAGGAAGAACTCGTCGATGTGCAATTGCTCACCCGTCGCGACGAGCGCTTCAGCGAAGCGCTCCGCGATGAGCAGCACCAGCAGGGCTGAATACAGCGCCAGGCTACCAGAGACCACCCGCCGCCCATGCACACCAAGCGCCGCGATTGTTCGGGCGGGACCGATAAGATGCGGCTCCTCGGAGGGCAGCTTCGCGAGACGCCAGAGGTATACACCGAAGAGCGTCACCAGCACGACGAAATCCAGCAGGGAGAGCGTGCCCTTGAACGGGATGATGAAGGCGTAGAGCGTGGCCGCCAGCAGCGCCACAAGCTCCAGCCCATGATCCGGCTCCAGATTGATGGCCGTCCGTCTGCTGCGGAGGAAATAGAGGAGCACCACCAGGGGCCAGGCAATACCGATCAGGATGCGATTGGCTCCGGTCATGTTGGCGACGGCAAGACTGGCCTGTGTCGGGTCTTGGGCGGCCTTCCAGGCGAAAGTGGCATCCACAATGTACTCGGGCAAGATCGCGATGAGGGCGAGCATGGCCAGAGCCAAACCCTGCGAGACGTCCAGTTGGAAGACCTCGGCTGCCCACGATAGCATGAAGGCGGCACCCACGATAGCGATCCCATAGATGACCGCCTCGGCGGCGGGTGCGGCATGATACAGTCCCAGACGGAGCGTAAGTCCCGGGAGAGTCGCGCCGATCGCGATTGCGACGCCAAGCCACCTCCGCATCATGAGCGCCTACCCTTTCAATCACCCTCATCCATCCTCGAACCATTCTAATCGCAGCGATACTCCTGGTTTCAACGAGTCGCCTTTGGGTTATACGCAGCCAGGGGCATGGAGGTAAGACGCCAGATAGCTCAAGCGGGCATAGCGATGCCCGCTCTCTCGCCGATCTACCGACCGCTGGAAATGCCCCCACAGATATGCGGCAGATATGTGGTAGCTTTGTGGTAAATATGTGGATGGAAATCCTCCACTTATGTGCTATACTGACAACAATAAGTGGAGGGATATCGTCCGCTTATTACGCCTCGCTCAGACGCGAGGCTCGCAGCATTAGTAGGGACCGGGTGGTCATGCCATCCGAGCGATTTTAGCGTAGGCAAACGTCTCTTGCCAGAGGGGGAAAGAACTATGAGCGACGAGGAAATCCTTGTTGGCGCCAGGGCCGTGCGAGCCGGGCTGCTCCAGAACAAAGTCGCCATCATTACCGGCGCCAGCAGGGGCATCGGTGCGGCGACAGCGCGTGTGTTCGCTCAGGCGGGGGCCACCGTTGTGCTCGCGGCTCGCGACGAGCAGGCGCTGGAGGTGGTCGCCCAGGAGATTCGCGCCGCGGGTGGACGCGCGCTGTCCGTGCCAACCGATGTTGGCGATCCGGTCGCCTTCGAGCGTTTGGTTGGCCAGACGCTCGATACCTATGGCCGTCTGGACGCCGCCTTCAACAACGCCGCCGAGGGCCATAGACCAACGCCGCTCACTGAGATCGCGCTGGAGGATTTCGACCGCACAGTGCGAGTCAACCTGCGCGGCACCTTCCTGGCGATGAAATACGAGATTCCAGCGATGCTTGCCAGTGGTGGCGGGTCTATCGTGAATATGTCTTCCACCGCTGGGCTGACCGGCAATCCAGGCATTGCCAGTTACGTCGCGAGCAAGCATGGCATCCTTGGTCTCACCAAGGTTGCGGCCCTGGACTATGCCCGGCGAAATATCCGCGTCAACGCCCTCGCGCCTGGCACGATCCTTACGCACCGGCTCACGGCGCTGCCCGAAGCACAGCGGGCGCAGATGGAGCAGCGAATGCCTATCGGTCGCCTGGGTCTGCCGGAGGAGGTGGGCGCAACCGTCGCCTGGCTCTGCTCGGACGAGGCCTCGCTGATTACTGGAACGACAATCACCATTGATGGGGGCAAGCTGGCGGGCGGCGCATAGCGGCGTACCCGGGAGCGGGAGCATACCTGAGTAGCCAGCAAGTGTGATACGGCCCGTGCGGCGAGCTGATCGCCTGACAGGCGAAATCACTCACCGTGCGCCGCAGGAGATCTGAGATTGTTCAGCAATGGCAACGGATGAAGGAGAGAAAGAACAGAGAGGTAGTATCATGAACCGTGAAGAGACCGAACAAGAGATGACTCGTCTGGTAGATGCGTGGGTCGCCGCAGAATCGCGGGCAGACGTTACCTTCCTTGAGACCTTGCTGGCGGAGGATTTCATCGGAATCGGGCCGCTCGGCTTCATGCTCACCAAGCAACAATGGCTGGACCGGCACCGGTCGGGCGACCTGACATACCAGGCGCTCACGGTAGACGAGGTCAACGTGCGCGTGTACGACGCTGCCGCGCTCGTAACATGCCGTCAAACCCAGCGGGCAGCGTATCGCGGTGGAAGCATTCCGGGTGAATTCCGCGCGACCCTCGCGTTTGTACACCAGGAAGGTCGCTGGCAGCTTGCGGGCATACAATTGAGTGCGATGGGCCAGCCATTCACTCCTCCCGCTCAGGCAACCCAATCCTAGGGCGCGCAATGGACCTATTGGTTAAGAGGCGTTGCCCGGTGCGGCTGTCACTCATGGTGTGCGTTTGCGAGTGCGGTTGACCACAAGATATGATCGCGGCGAGAACGCCCGGCCAGAATCGAGCTGGCGGCGCGTCCACTCGCCATGAGGGAGCCTATGAACAAACACGTCACGCATGATAGGGGGCAGGAACCACGCCAGGGGACTGCTGACGCGCGTCGCATGCGGGCCGACGCGCGCCGCAATCGCGACCTGATCCTGCGCGCCGCGAGTGATGTCTTTGTGGATCATGGCTCCGACGCCCCGCTCGAAGAGATCGCGGAGCGAGCCGGGGTGGGCATCGCCACACTCTATCGCCGGTTTCCGGATCGCCGCGCGCTCCAGATAGCTGTGGCGCTCGACGTTCTGACGCGCAATGCGCATGAAGCGAGGCAGGCGCTGGCGGAGGAGCCTGACGCCTTCCGGGCGCTCGTGCGCTATATGCATCGCGCCCTGGAGCTGCGCATCGCGGCGGTGATTCCGGCCCTGATGGAGCAGATTCCTATGGAAGATGCGGAGATGCTCCAGGTGCGTGAAGCGGCGAGCCAGCCGATTCAGGAGATGATCGCCCGCGCACAGGCAGAGGGAACGCTGCGGCCGGATGTCGCATTCGGCGATATCGGACTGTTGATCGTTCGCCTGTCTCGCCCGCTCCCCGGCCCCATCCCACGCGCCATGAATGATCGCCTCGCCCACCGGCATCTGGACCTGCTGATCGACGGGCTGCGGGCTGACCAGCATCGCTTTGTCACGCCCCTACCAGGGCCAGCCATCTCGCTGGCAAACTTGCGGGCGATGCCAGCGATGCCATCCGAACCGGGCGATGATGGCGAACAGGTCAGCCCGGACGATGTCTCAGGCAGGCCATCTCATCAGGAGTAACGCGCCAGAGCATCCCACAGTGGACCCCCTCCCTGTATGGATGGAGGGAGGGGGCCGAGGAGACGTTGAACACCAGGAATCCAGCAGGGCAGCGTTTCATGCCGCTGGATCTGGCGTGCGGTGCAGCGGCTACGGGGAAACGACATCGAGCCGCTGCCCACGAGTCGCCGGGAGCCCCAAACTGTGCGACGATCGCCGCCACGACCAGGAATTCGGCGATGAGCAGGAAGGCTCCCACCGGATTGAGCGTCGGCAGAATAGGCGCGATGGCCACAAGACCGATGCCCCCACCCACAACGCCCCAGCTGCCGTGCAATCGGGCACCGGAGTGGACCATGAGGATACCTTGCGGGATCAATGCCGTCGCCGTGCCGTTTCGCGGGATAGCTCGCTCACTTTGCGCGCTCACGCTCTACCAGCACACGCCGCAAGATTTTGCCCGAGGGCGACTTTGGCACCTGGTCGATGAACTCCAAGCGCCGGATGCGCTTGTAGGGAGCAACCCGCTCGGCGACAAACGCCATCAGATCGTCGGCAGTAGTCGTCGCCCCCGGCTTGAGCGCCACGAATGCCTTGGGCACCTCGCCCGCCTCCTCGTCGCGGCTGGGGATCACTGCCGCGTCAGCCACGGCCGGGTGCGTCAGCAGCAAGCCTTCCAGCTCTGCTGGGGCCACCTGGTAACCCTTATACTTGATCAGTTCCTTCAGTCGATCGACAATGAAGAAGTAACCTTCATCGTCGAAATAGCCGATATCGCCAGTGTGCAACCATCCCTCAGCATCCAGCATGTCAGCCGTGGCGGCGGGATTGTTCAGGTAGCCTTTCATGATCTGGGGTCCCCGCGCCCAGATTTCGCCCGCTTGGTTCGGCCCTAGCTCGGCCCCTGTCACGACGTCAACCACCTTGCACTCCGAGTTCGGAACGCATTGGCCCACCGAACCGAGCCGAATGCGGGTGGCATCGACCGGGCTGAGCGTCACATCTGGGCTGGTCTCAGTCAAACCCCATCCTTGCACCACCAGGCATCCCAGGCGCCGAGCGACGATCTCCTCCACCTCGCGCGCCAGCGGCGCAGCGGCCGACATGGCGATACGCAAGTGGGAGAGATCGTAGTCTTCCACGACTGGCTGCTTGGCTAGAGCCAGCATGATCGGCGGAGCCGTGAAGCCAACCGTCACGCGCCAATCCTGCATCGTCTGCAGGAACTGGGCGAAGTCGAAGCGGGGCAGGCTAACAATCGTCGCCCCGTTGGCCAGGCCCTGCGCCAGGATCACTGTGAGGCCGTAGATATGGTAGAAGGGCAGCACACCGATGACGACGTCCCTATCGGTCACCAACCTGGATGGCTCCATTTGACAGAGGTTTGCCACCAGGTTGCGATGGGTCAACATTACTCCCTTCGCCAGCCCTGTTGTGCCACTGGAATAGGGCAGCGCCACCACATCCTCGGCAACGTCGATTGCCACTGGCGGCACCGCTCCATGGTTCGCCAGCAGTGCGGTGAGCGGCGTCCCGCCAGGTGTGGATTGTGCGTGGCGCGGAGCTTCTCTCTTCGCTGCTCGCCAGTGTCGCAACCACCGGCTCACTCGGTTGCCGCGACCTCCCAACTCTCCAGACACGGCGGCGTCCTCAGCCGGGCCAGCCGGCAGTGGTCCGCCCAGGACGAACACCTCTTCCACTCGCGACCGACTCTTGCCTTCCAGGGCTTTCTCGATCACCGCTGAAGCGGCAACGAGATACCTCGCCCCGGCGTCGTTGAGCTGGTAGGCCAACTCGTCAACAGTATACGTTGGATTGATGGTGGTGGTCGTGCCGCCCAGCAGTGCGGCGGCCAGGAAGACTAACGGGTATTCCGGGCTGTTGGGGCTGAAGAGCGCCAGCACGTCTCCCTTGCCGAAGCCACGACGGGATAGTCCAGCCGCCAGGCGACGCACGATAGCGGACACCTCTCCGTAGGTGTACGTGCGGCCGTCGGACCCATCGATCAGCGCTGGCTTATTAGCCAGTTGCTCCGCCTGCCGTAGCACGTATGAAGCGAAGGGCGTATCCGGGATGTCGACGTCCGGATCCGGACTGCGCACGATCATGCCGCCTCCTCCGTAAGTCTTCTGTGATGCTCACCTCACGGCCGACACTCGGGCGCATCGGGAGGGTGCTCGCGCCCGAGTGGCCAGTCGCTTGTGTCTACGGGGCGATCTTTTCGAGCGTCTCCTTGCGCGTCGACACGCCGAATTGAACCAGGATAGCCGCGACCACCAGGAAGGCGGCTATCAACAAGAAGGCCAACAGCGGACCCAGTTGCCCCAGCAGCGGCACGATGAGCAGCAGGCCGACACCACCACCGACATGGCCGATGCCGTCGGACAGTGCGTACCCGGTGGTGCGCGCCCGCGTTGGGAAATTCTCGGTCGACCAGGTGTACGTCATGGGCACCCAGACATTGAATCCGAAGAACAGGATCACCGCGCCGATGAACGCCACCCAGGGGATTGCGGTCACTGATGCCGCATGCCCGGCCAGCGCGATCAGCACGCCGCCAACCAGCGTAATCACCGCCCCAATCGGTAGCCATGCCTTGCGCTCCAGGCGCTCGCTAAAGTAGTAGGCGACCACGGCACAGGCGATGAAGCCGATTGTGCCGATGGCCGCGATCAGACCGGCCTCCGGGGGTGGGTAGCCGAGCGACGAGAGGACCGTGGTGAAGCCAGCGGCGATCGTGTAGACGGTGACGTAGGCAAACGACCACACGCTCAGCACGAGCAACGCCCGACCCAGGTAGAGCGGGTTGGTCAGGATCTCGATATAGCCCGCTCGCGGCTCGCCCGCAGGCATCGGCACGTCCGCGCCCACTGGCGCCAGGGTCTGCTTGCGGGACGCGCGTTGCTCCATATCACTGACCACGGCATCCGCTTCCTTCAGGCGCCCGCGCGTGGCCAGCCAGCGTGGCGACTCGGGTAGTTGTACGCGCAGTAGGATGCCGATGAGCGCCAGGGCCGCCCCTACGATGTACATGATCTTCCAGCCGTTGCCCAGGAAGATGCCTGTCTTGGGATCCACAATCACCTGTGCGAATGGCAGTCCCAGCGGGAACGGCGCCTGAGGCGTAGTCAGGATGAGGCCGAGCCAGATGCCTAGGAACGCGCCCAGTGCCGAGTTAACGAAGATGAACGACGTGTATTTAGCGCGCCCGCCTTGTGGGGCAACCTCGTTGATGTAGGTGTTGACGATCGCCAGGTCGGCGCCGATACCAATGCCAGTGATGGTGCGAGCGATGATAAACGTGAGGTAGTCAGTGGCAAACGCGGTGTATAGCGAACCCAGGCCAGTGATCAGGAGCGTCACCAGCAGCATATTGCGCCGCCCGAAGCGATCCGCCAGCGGGCCGAGACTGAGCGCGCCGATGACATAGCCGATCAGGTTCCACAGCACGGGTAAGCCAAGCTTGTCAGACGCCTCAACGAACCCCGGCGGAAGACCAGTAGCACCCGGCGGTGGACCGGCTAGACACTTTGGCACGATTTGCGTGCAGGTCTGAATGAACGAGACGTTGATATCAAAGATGTCGTAGAAGGTGAACAGAAATCCCAGGCCGAGGGTGAACAGGAACGTGAGCGGCAAGGCCCAGACGGTGATTCGGTCCAGGCGCGCAGAGATCTGCCCTGCAGTGGGAGAAGGAGCTGTCACGATACCACCTGCTTTCAACTCAGCGTGCGGCGCCGAGATCCGGCGCCGAGAGCGCACGCCCAGCGCGGATGTGCGCGGCCTGACGACGAGGGGGGAAGCTCCGGGCAGGTTGCGTTGTCACCAAGGTATCAATGCCATCAATGCCATCAATGCCATCAATGCCATCAATGCTATGAATGCCGCCTAGGGGTGCTACGAACCTCCTTCCTAATCCCCATAGCGTAACGGTTCGGAGAACTGCGGCACATTCGCCATTGTGAACATCAAGTTCGTTCATTGGAACCAACTGGTTGGAATACCTGCGTGTTACAAGGCACTATGCGCTCGCCATAGTGAACTCACTGTTCGTTGATGGGAACCAGTATGTAGGAGCACTGTTGTCTTGTCAAGACCGTAGTATTGTCACTCGTGATACCTTGTCACCCGCCGAAACCCGTGGCCAGGCTTGACATGAGCGCTACACGCGATCATAATGTTCCCATGACAGAA
This sequence comes from Ktedonobacterales bacterium, assembly GCA_036378295.1. GTDB lineage: Bacteria > Chloroflexota > Ktedonobacteria > Ktedonobacterales > JADMIN01 > DAHUXT01. The sequence goes on along the minus strand of DASUWS010000164.1, from coordinate 46,981 downwards.
CCATTAGTTCACTATACTGAACAAGACACCGCCGAGCATAGCGCGACCACCTCGCCCGCCGCCTCCACGCCGATGGTCGAGCGTACCTTTCGGCTGCTCGATATGCTCAGCACCTCCAACGACGGGCTGACCTTCTCGGAGCTGGCGCGTGAGCTGGGCATCAGCAAGGGGAGCCTGCACGGGCTGCTCAAGTCGCTCGAACGTGCCCGCGCCGTCGAGCAGGTTGATGGGCGGCGCTATGTCGTTGGCCCACGCATCTATAATCTTGCGCTCGCCTATAGCCAGCGTGCCGGTCTGCGTCGCTTCGCACTGCCCGCTATGCGGCGGTTGGCCACCGAGATCGGAGAGACCGTGTTCCTTGGGCGGGTCGAAGGGGACGGCGTGCGGATTATCGAGTGCTCCCGGGCGGAAAACGGTGCCTCGGCCCTCCATATTTCGGCGGCGCCCGGAACATACGTGCCGCTGCTCGCCGCCGCGCTCGGGCGAGTTGTGCTGGCGGCGCGCTCCCCCGCACAGCGCGAGGAGTATCTGCGCGCCCACACGCTGCCGCGTTTTACCGAGCGTTCCATCACCGACCCTGGCGATTTCTTGGCCACCGTGGCCGAGACTACCCAGACAGGGATTGGCCTGGACCACGAAGAATATCTGGCTGGCGTCAACGCCGTCGCGGTACCCATCCGTGGGCTGGGGGGTGCGCTGGCGGGCCTGCTCTGGGTCGTCGGATTCGCCGCCCGCCTGAACGACGAGGCGCTGCAACGAGCAGGTGATCTGCTCCGCGACGAAGCGGAGGCGATTACGCAGGCGCTGGCACGTGGTAGCTTGTAGATCCTTGGAGGTTATCGGGTGGAAAAGACTATCGGGTAGAGTGCTCTGCATGGAGCGTTGTTGTCCGAGACACGGCACGCATTGGAGGGTGGCACGATGTATCAGCAGACGGCGTCGCCTGTGACTGGCAAAAGGATTGCCCGGCCTAAGCTCCAATCCGCAAGTCGCGAAGAGATCGAGACCTTTCAGATCAATCGCCTGCGCAACGGCCTTCGGCGGATGCTGCCGGGCAACGCGTTCTATCAGCGCCGCTGGGATGAGCTCGCGCATCAGCCACTCTCCAATATCAGCGACCTTCGCCGCCTGCCATTCATCACTAAGGCCGATCTCGTGCGCGATCAGGCTGAGCATCCCCCCTATGGCACCAACCTGAGCTTCCCGCTGCGCGACTACGTGCGGCTACACCAGACATCCGGCACAACCGGCCACCCGCTCAAGATTCTCGACACGACCGAAAGCTGGGACTGGTGGGCGGATTGCTGGACGGAGATTCTGCATGCGGCAGGCGTCACCAACGAAGACATCGTCTATCTGGCCTTCTCGTTTGGACCATTCATCGGCTTCTGGTCGGCGTATGAAGGGGCCAAGCGTATTGGCGCGCTGGTCATTCCCGGTGGCGGCCAGACATCCAGCCAGCGTATAGACTCCATCATGGACACCCACGCGACCGTGCTCATCTGCACGCCAACCTACGCGCTGCATCTGGCGGAGGTGGGCCGTGCCGAGGGCATTGATGCCGCCGCGTCAAATATCCGTGTCACGATTCACGCGGGCGAGCCGGGCGCTTCGATTCCCAATACACGCCGCCGCATCGAAGAGCTCTGGGGCGCGCGTGCATATGACCATATCGGCATGACCGAGATGGGCGCTTATGGCTTCACCTGCCTCCATCAGGATGCCGTGCACGTGAATGAGGCGGAGTTCATCGCCGAGATACTCGATCCCGCGACAGAAGAACCGGTGGCCGAAGGCGAGCGCGGCGAGCTCGTGCTGACCAATCTGGGCCGCTGGGGCAGCCCTGCCATCCGCTACCGGACGGGCGATGTCGTGCAGCGCGGCCCAACGCAGTGCCCCTGCGGGCGCACGTATCTCACGCTCCCGGGCGGTGTGCTGGGGCGGGTGGATGATATGCTCATCGTGCGCGGCGTCAACGTGTATCCATCCAGCATTGAAGACGTGCTGCGTAGCTTCCCGGAGATCGAGGAGTACCGCATCACGCGCCTGAAAGCCGGAGATATGGACGAGATCGAGCTTGAGGTGGAGTGTCCTGATACGGTGACGCCGCGTATCGAGGTAGCGCTACGTCAGGCGCTCAGCCTGCGCGTTCCCGTACGGGCGGTCGCTGCCGGCACCCTGCCGCGCTACGAGCTCAAGGCGCGACGCATCGTCTCGAAATAGCGGGCTGGCATAGCCCAGCGACACTTCTGCCTTCGCGAAACGAGACAGGCGCAAGCGTATCATGGTGACGATTCGGAACGGGAGCTTCCCTATGGATAAACAACTGATGACGTTCACCGTCAATGGCGAGACGGTGCAGGTTGCGGCATCCCCCACCAAGACGCTGCTTGAAGTGCTGCGCGAGGAGATGGACCTGACTGGCACTAAGCATGGATGCGAGCTGGGCCATTGCGGCGCCTGCACGGTGCTGGTTGGCGGCATTCCCGTGCTCTCATGCCTGGCGCTGGCGGTCGAAGTGCAGGATGAAGCGATCACGACCGTCGAGGGACTGGCGCATGAGAACGTGCTGCATCCGCTGCAACAGGCGTTCGCTGAGTGTGGCGCGGCACAGTGTGGCTACTGCACGCCGGGCTTCCTGATGAGCGGCACATGGCTGCTAGAGCATAACACTGCTCCCTCGCAGGACGAGATCAAGGCGGCGCTGGCGGGCAATCTCTGTCGTTGCACCGGCTATACCAAAATCATCGAAGCGGTCGAGCTGGCGGCCAGCCGCATGCGCGAGGCAGCAGAGGCGACGGCGGCTGGATGAGGCCAGGAGGACGCCGGACAGGATAGGAGAGAATGCGATGCTCATCGGCAAACCGCTTGCCAAGATCGATAGTTACGCCAAAGTGACCGGCGCGGCACGCTACGCCGACGACATCAAGCTGCCGCGCATGGCGTTCGGGCGCATTTTGCGCAGCCCCCATCCTCACGCCCGTATCGTGCGCATTGATACGAGCCGGGCGCGTGCCTGCCCTGGTGTGCTGGATGTCATCACGGGCGCTGATCTGCCATACCTCTACGGGATCATGCCGACGACGCAGGATGAATACCCGTTTGCCCTCGACAAAGTGCGTTATGTCGGTGATCCGGTCGCCGCCGTCTGTGCGGTGGATGAAGAGACCGCCGAAGCCGCGCTGGAGCTGATCGACGTCGAATACGAGGTGTTGCCCGCGCTGCTCTCGATTGACGAGGCGCTGGCGCGCGAAGATATCAAGATACACGAGGAAACCCGGCGCGGCAACATCATGAAAGAGGTGCATCTGACGTTTGGCGACATGGAGGAAGGCTTCGATGAGGCTGACCTCGTGCGCGAGGACACCTATTTCTTCGAGGGCACCACGCATGCCGCGATGGAGGAGCACGCCTGCGTCGCTGATTGTGGCGCCGATGGCAAGATCACCCTCTGGACCTCGACACAAACCCCGCACTACGTCCACCGTGAAGTGGCCAAGGTGCTCCAGATGCCCCTCAGCCATCTGCGTGTGATCGTGCCGCCGGTTGGCGGCGGCTTCGGCGGCAAATGCGAGCCATTCGCCTACGATTTCGCGGCGTGTCTCTTCGCCCGCCGTCACGGTCGCCCGATCAAGTTTACCTTGAGCCGGGAGGAGGCGTTCCTCTGCCACCGAGGGCGCCATCCCGTCAGGATGATCCTCAAGACAGGCGTCAAGCAGGACGGCACGATCACCGCCGTGCATCTGCAAACCTTCCTCGATGGCGGCGCGTACGCCAGCTATGGCCTTGCCACGGTGTACTACACGGGCGCGCTGCTCACAGTCACGTACAAGATTCCGCGCTACCAGTTCGACGGCATGCGGCTCTACACCAACAAGCCCGCCTGCGGACCCAAACGCGGCCACGGCTCGACGCAGCCGCGCTACGCCTTCGAGTGCCAGCTAGACCGCATCGCCGAGCAACTGGGGCTTGACCCCGCTGAGTACCGCAAGCGGATCGCCATCGAACCCGAGAGCACGACGGTCAATGGACTGCGCGTGACGAGTTGTGGGCTGGTGGAGTGTGTTGACCGCGTCGTTGAGTCGTCTGGCTGGCGCGAGCGACGCCACCATCTGCCGCCGGGTCGTGGGCTGGGCATCGCCATCAGCTCGTATGTGACGGGCGCGGGCAAGGCGATCTACTGGAACGACATGCCCCACTCCGGCGTTATCGTGAAGGTGGACCGGGGCGGCGGCGTGGCCGTGCTCTGCGGGTCGTCCGATATCGGGCAGGGGTCCGATACGATGCTGGCGACGGTGGTGGCGCAGGAGCTGGGTGTAGATATCTCCGATATTCGCGTTCACGCGGGCGATACGGACCTCACCCCGGTCGACCTGGGCAGCTACTCCTCGCGTGTCACCTTCATGGCGGGCAATGCCGCCCGCGAGGCCGCGGGCAAGCTGCGGGCGATGCTGCTGGAGGCTGCCGCCGTGCTGCTGAATACCTCCCCAGACCGGCTGGATGCCGCCAACCGCCGCATCTACCTGCGCGACGACCCGATCAATTGCGTCTCGTTTATCGAGGCGGCGCAAAAGGCGGAGGCGACGCACGGCACGCTGAGCGCCGTGGGCAGCTACACACCACCGAGGCTCGGCGGCGAGTTCAAGGGCGCGGGCGTCGGCATCTCCCCGGCCTACAGCTACACGGCCTGTGTGGCAGAGGTATCGGTTGATCCGGAAACGTACGACTTCACCGTAGAAAAGCTCTGGGTCGCCCACGACTGCGGGCGCGCGCTCAATCCAACTCTGGTAGCGGGGCAGATCGAAGGCAGCGCATACATGGGCTTTGGCGAGGCGACACTCGAGGAGCAGGTCTTCCGCAAGGGACTGCACAAAACGCCGTCGCTCCTCGAATACAAACTGCCCACGATCTATGACACCCCTGAGATCGTGGCGATGCACGTCGAGACGATGGATCGCGAGGGACCATACGGCGCGAAGGAGGCGGGCGAGGGTCCACTCAATCCTGTCATTCCGGCCATCGCCAACGCGGTCTACGATGCCATCGGCGCGCGGGTCGAGAGCACGCCGATTACTCCGGACAAAATTGCCCGCGCGATCAAAGAAGAGCAGCGCCGTCGCGTCTCCACGCCATCCCAGCCGCAGCCACAGCGAGAGCCCGCGCCAGCGCTGGCAACAGAGACGGCACGGGTAGCGGGCGCGAGTTCGCGGGAGGTGACGGCATCATGAACCGCCTGCCGCAGTTCGAATATCGCGCCGCCCGTACCGTCGAGGAGGCCCTGGCCTGGTTGAGCGAGGCGGCTGGGAACTCGGGAGACGCTGAGAAAGACCCCGAAGCGCGCGCCATGCTGATGGCGGGGGGAACCGATGTGCTGCCGAACATGAAGCATCGGCTCTTCACGCCGCAGGTCATCGTAGGATTGCGCGGGGTGCGCGCCCTGCGCGGCATCTCCGACAACCCTGAGCAGGGTATGCGCATTGGCGCGGGCGTCTCACTGGCCGAGATCGCCTCATCCCCGCTGATTCGTGCGCGCATTCCGGGGCTGGCTCAGGCCGCCGAGTCGGTTTCCACACCGCAGCTGCGCCACATGGGCACGCTTGGCGGCAATCTCTGTCTCGATACGCGCTGCAACTACTACAACCAGTCTGAGACCTGGCGCAAGGCACTCGATTTCTGCCTCAAGAAGGGTACTGATATCTGCCGTGTCGCCCCCAATGGCCAGGGATGCTATGCTGTCTCGTCGTGTGATACCGCGCCCATGCTGATCGCGCTGGATGCCACGGTGCGCATCGCTGCGCGTGACGGCGAGCGTGTCGTGCCTGTGGGCAAGCTCTATCACGACGACGGCATCCATCCGGTACGCCTGCGCAATGGTGAGGTGCTGCGGGAGGTGACCCTGCCGTCGCTGGAGGACGGCTGGCGGTCCGCGTACCTTAAATATCGCGTGCGCGGCTCCTTCGATTTCCCGGTTGTGAGCGTCGCGGCTGCCGCGCACTTCGACGGCGATATCTGCACCCAGGCGCGCGTCGTGCTTCAAGCTGTCGCAACGCAACCCGTCCCGTTACCCTCAGTAGACAACCTGCTACGCGGGCAGCGCTGGACGCCTGATCTGCTGGAGGCCGCCGCCGAGGAAGCCTACCGGGCGGCACATCCAATGGACAATACCTCCGGCACCATCGCGCTCCGGCGCCGTATGGTGCGGGCCTACACTCGCCGCGCACTCGAAGCGTTGCTTGCGGCATGATGCCGTGATCCCAGGAGCTCACTCCAGGCGTGGTAGGCCAGAAACCACGAGAGGCCACGGGAAGAGCCAACTACCGTCTTGACAACGTGAGCGATTACTCATATACAATGCGAGTAGCTGCTCACATCTGTGGGCCGTGTGCTTCGCAGGCAAGGAGGGAGAGGTATCGGTATGGCCACGAGGACACCAGCCCATACGACCCCGGCGACGACCAAGACGACCAAGACGACAGCGACCTACCACTTTCCGCCCGGGCCAAAGGGGTTGCCGGTCGTCGGGAACCTGCCGCAATTCCAGCGCGACCCGCTGGCCTTCATCGAGGGGGTACACCGTGCCTACGGCCCCATCGCGACGGTCCACATGCTGAGCCAGCCGGTCGTCTTCACCTTTCGCCCGGAACATGCCTACGACCTCCTGGTAGAGCGCGCCCGTCTCGTTGGGGTTGGCGAGCGGCCTGGGCTGCGCAGGCGTCTGGGCGCCTCACTGCTCACGACTGACGGCGCGACCCACCGGCGCCAGCGGCGGCTCGTCCAGCCCGCCTTTCACCGCAAGCGAGTGGAGGGCTATGCCGAGATCATGACGAGCCAGACCACCGAGATGCTGAACCGCTGGCATATCGGCGAAGAGTTGGACATCGCCGCCGAGCTACGCGAGCTAACGCTGCGGGTCATCGTCAAGGCGCTCTTCGACCTGGACCTCGCCGAGGAAGGTACGCGCCTGAGCCAGGTGTTCGCCGCTGTGGTGGAGGCGCAGCCCTCAGGGTTCGGCGCCATGATACCGGATGCCCTGCTCGATCTGCCGTTCATGCCAGGACACGCGGCACGGGATGCCGTGCGTGCGGCGGCCACCGACCTGGATGCATTCGTCTACGGGTTGATCGCGCAGCGCAGGGCCGAGGGCGTGGATCACGGCGATGTGCTCTCGATGCTGCTGGCGGCGCGCGACGAGGACGGGCAGCCGCTGAGCGACGTGGAGGTTCGCGACCAGACGATGACACTCATCGTCGCGGGGCACGAGACAACCTTTACCGCGCTCTCCTGGACGCTCGATCTGCTCTCCCGGCGCTCCGACGCATACGCCCGCCTGCGGAGCGAAGTGGCGGATGTCCTTCAGGGGCGCGTACCGCGCGCTGCTGACCTTCCCAACCTGCCTTATCTGGATGCGGTCATTCAGGAATCGCTGCGCCTGCGCCCACCCGCGTGGTCCATCAACCGCGTGCCGTTCGAGCCGTTCGAGCTTGACGGCTACCAGCTCCCCGCCGGGACACCGCTGATCGTCAGTCCGTGGATTCTCCACCACTCACCCGACCTCTGGGAGCATGCCGAGGAGTTCCGCCCCGAGCGCTGGCTTGATGGCAGCACGAAGAGCCTGCCGCGTGGCGTCTATTTCCCCTTCGGGTTGGGGCCGCGCATCTGCATCGGTATGCCGCTGGCCGAGATGGAGATGAGGCTCGTGCTGGCGACTATCCTGCAACAGGTCATGCCCGTGGTTGTGCCGGGATTCCGCCCAATCCCACGTCCGCGGGTCACACTGCGTCTGGCGAACGGCCTACGCGTGCGCATCGGGCCAGCCGGAGCCATGCTCCAGCCACCAGCAGACGCTGATCTCACCGCCTGATAGGTGTGTGGAGGTGGTCCCATAGTCGCCGCACTGCCAGGAGTCCCGCATGATCAGTGATGTCTCACCCGTCCCATTACGCCGGCGTCCGCGGCAGGTCCGTGGCCAGCAACGCATCGCGGCAATACTCGACGCGGCGGAGCGGCTGTTTGCCGTGACTGGCTACGAAGCCACCAGCACCAATCAGATCGCCACGGAGGCCCATACCGCTATTGGCTCGCTCTATCAGTTCTTCCCCAACAAAGAAGCCATCCTGCGGGCGCTCGTCGCACGCTATCAGCAGCGGATGCACGATGTTCTGGAAAATGTGCTCGCCGCCGACCCGCAGGATGAGCTGTCACCCGACGAGCTCCTCGACCGCGCGCTCGATCCACTGATCACGCTCTACGCCCGTGGCTATCACACGCTCACGCTCTTCCTCACGTTGCCGCGCACGGGCGATGGGGCGCGGGCTGGGCAGCCACTCGTGGAAGACATCGTGCGACGGCTGGATGCGCGCGTGGCGCGTCGCGTGCCAAACGCGGACCCTGCGCGCCGCGAGCTGGCGGTGCGGATGATCGTCGAAACGGTGCGGGCGCTCCTGCCGCTGACGACAACCCCTGAGGGGCAGGTCCGTCCAGAGGCGGTGACGGAGTTGAAGCGAATGCTCCGGGCCTACATCGACGTTTCGCTGGCATCACTACCGCCAACCGGTTGAGACGTCACAGCGCTGGCTCGGCAGCTTGCTCGCGCCACGCGCGAATCATGTGGGTGTGCAGCGGGTAGTGGCTGTATGTGTCGAGTCGCAGCCGATGACGGAAGCGCGTTTCGGTCGTGAATTGCTCTTCCGGTACCGTCCGCAGGTAGGCGATAAGCTCCCGGTGCGTCTCCTCCAGGCGTCGCACGACCTCTGCCAGCGTCATGCCACGTTTGGCCGCCGTCATCTGCGCGTTGAAGGCATCGAGGCCGCCATAGCTGGCGTACCGTGGCGGTCTGCCACCTTCCACGATGAGCGGCAGATACTTCAGTGCCTCCTCCTCCCATGTGCTGACATGTGCGAGGATATCTTTCACCGACCAGTCGCCCACGACGCCCGGCGTAATCATCTCCGCATCTGATAACCCGGCATACGACTCCCCAAGCGCTGCCCATGCCTGCTCCAGACGTGTGAGAAGCTGCTCTCTCTTCATGACACTCCTGCCTTGCTCCGCCTTCTTCTTGAATTCTTACGCCGTTCACCGCGCCAGCCCACCAGCAAACGTATCGCCACCGGATGCGGCGTTGGTGCGCATGGCGCCGCCCCATCCATCTCACCAATCTCACCTATCACATGAGGGAACCGGCTTCCGCGACGTTTCGAGTCATCAATTTCACGTATGTCGGTGTGACCGTAATATTGTATGCTGCTGGCGAGGTGACGATACATGCAAGACATCGCGCTGGTCATCGACATCACCATTGCACTTGCTGCCGCACTCGTGGGAGGGCTGGTGGCACGCCGCCTTGGCCTGCCCACGCTCATCGGGTATCTGGCCGCCGGAATCGTCATCGGGCCATTCACACCCGGTATAATCGGCGACGTACACACGATCAATCAGCTTGCTGAGTTGGGTATTATCTTCCTGCTGTTCGGCGTCGGCCTGCATTTCTCCCTGCGTGACCTCTGGGATGTGCGCGCGGTTGCCCTTCCCGGCGCACTGGCGGAGATGGTCGCCATCACCGCGCTCGGATTCGTCCTGGCACGCTTCTGGGGCTGGACGCTCGCTGCCTCGATTGTGCTGGGGCTATCCATCTCGATATCCAGCACCGTCGTACTTCTGCGCGGGCTGATGGATAATGGATTGCTCAATACGTCTCACGGGCGGGTTGCCGTTGGGTGGCTGGTCGTGGAGGATCTGGCAACGGTGCTGATTCTGGTGCTGCTGCCCGCATTCACCCAGTCGAATGGCGCTCCGGTGTGGCAGACAGTAGGGCTGGCGCTGCTGAAGGCGGTTGTATTCGCGGCCATCATGCTGGTCGTGGGGGTGCGCTTCGTGCCGTGGCTGCTCCTGCACATCGCGCACATGCGCTCTCGCGAGTTGTTCATCTTGACCGTGGTGACGATTACCGTCGGCACGGCGGTCGCCGCCGCGGAGTTGTTCGGCGTATCTCTGGCGCTTGGGGCTTTCCTGGCTGGCGTCGTCGTCAGCGAATCTTCGACCCGCCATCAGGTGAGCGCGGAAGTGCTGCCCTTCCGCGAGACGTTCACCGTCCTCTTCTTCGTCTCCATTGGCATGCTCGTCAATCCGCGCAATCTGCTCGCGAGCGCTGGCGTGATTCTCGGCCTCACGCTCCTCATCGTCGTGGGTAAATCGGTGCTGACCCTCCTCGCTGGATTTGCACTGCCCGCTCCAGCCCGAACCATGTTGATCGTGGCGGCGGGGCGGAGCCAGATCGGCGAGTTTTCGTTCCTGCTCGCGCAATCAACCGTCACTCTTGGCCTGCTCGCGCAAGAGCAATATTCGCTCATCCTGGTCAGCGCCATTCTCTCGATTTTGGCCAATCCGTTCATGTTTCGGCTGGTCTCTCCCGCTGAGTCGCTTCTGCGCCGCGCGCCCGGCCTCTGGCGGCGTCTGGACCGCCATGGTCCTGCGCCACGGTCCGTCACCGAGGGACTGCGCGACCATGTGGTCGTCGTCGGCTATGGCCGCGTCGGCGAACACATCATCACCGTGCTGGGGCGGCTGAATGTGCCGCGCCTCGTCGTGGAGATGGATATTGGGCGGGCCGTGGAGATGGATCAGCAAGGAGTTCCCACGCTCTACGGCGATGCCGCCGACTCCGAAGTCCTGGGGCATGCCGCATTGAGCCGGGCGCGCGCGCTCGTCGTGACGCTGCCGGATGAGGCGGCGGCGGAGGTGGTAGTCGCGGCGGGACGCTATCAAGCGCCACAGCTTCCCATCATCGCGCGGGCCGCGACACAGGCTGGAGTCGAGCAATTGCGGCTCCTGGGCGCGCAGGATGTCATCCTCCCAGAGTTGGAGGGCGGGCTTGAGATCATGCGCCACACGCTGATACGCCTCGGATTCCCCTTCGCGGAGGTCGATGAGTACGCCGAGGCCGTCCGCCGAGATCGGTACGATATATCTGTTTCGACGCCGAGAGAGCAAAGCGCGCTCGACCAACTGTTGCACGCGAGCCAGGCGCTTGGCATTGCCTGGTTCTGTATCGGAGAGGGGAGTCCGCTGATAGGTCTACCCCTCTCCGAGGTGCGCCTCAATACCTATAAACGTGCCAGAATCATCGCGGTACTGCGTGGCGAGCAACTGATATCGCATCCGGACTCAGACTTCCGATTGCGGGCCAATGATCTGGTGAGTGTCATTGGCGAAGACTACGCGAATGGCATCACGTCCGAGCGAGCCCCGAACTATCTGGAGGAAGCACCCAACAGGAGAGTCCACATGCTCGAATCAGAACGCGCCGGGGAGTCCGCCACCTCGTAATCCAGCGAGGTCAGGATGCCTCATCTCTCCTCACTGCCCGGCATACGGCGGCATTTGGTGACAAGCATCGCCGGATTGCGCGTGCGCGAGCGGCAGAAGCCTGTGTATGAGGCGTAAATCATGGTGCGGTCTGCGCGCTCACCCTCAATTCTCTGCGGAAAAGCCTCAAATCTCTGCGCATATCGGCTGAATTTCTGCGCCAATCAGCGAGATAGCAATCCTCTAGCGGGCGTAGTCCATGCTGATTGCCACTTTGCATGCACAGGCAAGCATCATCAGAATTGTGAGGAGAAAGCAGGATATGCGTTCACGCAAATCAATCGTGCTCTCGCTCGGGGCCTTGGCCACCATACTCGTTATGGTGCTGAGCGCCTGCGGCGGGACCACGGGAGGCACTGGCGGACAGGCGCCCGATAGCAAACAGGTGCTCAGCGTCAGCCTGGTCCCGGCGGCCAACGACATCCGCCGCCTTGACCCGCAGAAGATCACCGATCTGTACTCATTCGAGGCTGCCCAGCCGGTGTTCCCAGCGCTCTATACCTTCGACAACGATTACAAGATCGTGCCGTGGGCGGCGGCGGATCAGCCTACCATTTCCAATGGCGGTCTGACCTACACCTTCAAGATTCGGCCCAACCTCAAGTGGTCGGACGGCACGCCCATCGACGCCAACACGTTCGCGTACTCCTGGAATCGCGGCCTCGACCCCTGCACCACCTCGGGTGGGTCTTCGTACCTGTACCCGATCAAGGGCGCTGCTGCCTTCAATAGCGGCACCTGCCCGGACGCCAATGCTACCAATCCGGTTTCGACAGATACCCTGATTGGCAAGTCGATCCAGGTACCCGATCCGCAGACGCTGGTCGTGACCCTTGAGAAGCCCTATGCCTACTTCCTGCCGACGATCGCGGCGACGGCCATCGCGCTGGGCTCTCCGAAGCAGCTGATCGAGAAGTACGGCCTGAAGGACTGGACTGAGCACCTGGCCGACAGCGGCGGCTTCGGTGGCTCGCTCTTCAAAGTGACCCTGTGGGACCACAAGGGCAATCTGCAGTTGACGCGCAACGATGCCTTCTGGGGCACGAAGCCGAAGCTGCGCCAGATCAACTTCAAGATCTACAAGGATGCCGACACCTCCTATAATTCGTATCTGAACGGGCAGGTGGATGTCGGCGTCGGCGGACTGCCGCCAACGGCAACCTACAAGCAGATGAAGGCCCGCAGCGACTTCCACCAGGTCGAGAATCTGGCCAACTCGTACCTCGCGCCGAACTGGAAGAAGCCGCCTTTCGATGATCTGGCCGCCCGCCAGGCCTTCGCGCTGGCCGTCGACCGCAACGCGCTCAATGCGGTTGCCCAGGGTGCTGGATTGCCGAGTTATCACATCGTGCCGAAGGGCGAGCCGGGCTACTTCGATGGCCTGAAGAACATCGACGGGAGCACCGGTGACGCAGCCAACAAGGCCAACACGGCTAAGGCGAAACAGCTGATCACCGACTACGCTAACCGCAAGTGTGGCGGCGACATCACCAAGTGCCCGAAGGTGACCTACGAAACCAGCAACACGCCAAGCAACATCGCTGGATCGCAGGCGCTGCTGCAGATGTGGAAGACGGCCATGCCGGGCTACCCGGTGACGATTTCGAACGTCGACTTTGGTACACTGATCAACGATGTCTACTCCGGCGACGCGCCGCAGTTGTTCGGCATCGGCTGGATCGTGGACTACCCAGACCCACAGGACTGGCTATCGCTCCAGTTCCTGCCTGGCTCCTCGGTCAACGTGCAGAACATCAATGATCCAACTGCCAACGACTTGATGAACAAGGCCGACGTTGAGCAGGATCAGACAAAGCGCTTCCAGATGTATAATCAGGCTGAGCAGATCATGATCAACGAAGTCGGCTGGATCGTCACGAACCAGCAGATCGCGGTCTGGCTCTTCAATAGCAGCAAGGTAGCAGGCTATCGCCAGAGCACCTCTGGCTATACCACACTGCCCGACTGGCAGAGCAACGTCTACGTCAAAGGCTAGCGCCTGATCGCTTGCCTGAGGACAGTGAAAGGAGGAGCGGGGCAACGTATGTCGCCCTGTCTTCTCCCTTCGCTTGTAAGGATGAGGCGGAATGCGGGACATGGGATTCCGTGCATCCGCGTTCCGCCGTCCTGCGTCTCCGGCCTAGCGGCGGCGGCTGGCGTTCCTTGTTCGGCCACGTGAGGAATAACCATCGAGCGAGCGCATTGCTGCTTCGCGCGAAAGTCGTCAGGTGAGATGATTTATGAGCTCAGTACTCTCCAGTGCCATCGCCGTGATCGTGGGTATCGTCGTGCTGGCATTGCTTGTCTTAGCAGGTTTCCGGCTAGGGCTACGTTTCCTGCTCCGCCGCCTGCTCGGTCTGATATTCGTCATAATCGGCGTGACGTTCATCACGTTCATCATGGGCTACTTTGCCCCCGGCAACGCCGTGTATAACCAGCTTGGCCAGCACTATACCAAAGAAGCATATGAGCAACTCACCCACTTCTATGGGCTGGATCTACCCTGGTATCAGCAATATGGGAATTTTCTGTGGCGGCTGCTCCATTTGGATTTGGGCCACTCCTACATCAATGACGCCGATACGGTCTGGACGATCCTGCAGCGCTATGTACCCGCATCTCTGCAGTTGGGTATTGGGGGAGTTGTGCTCGCGGTGCTGATTGGCGTGCCAACTGGCGTGATCGCCGCAATCCGCGCGCGCACCCGCGTCGATAGCTCACTCCAGGGGGTCGCGCTCGTTCTCTACGCGCTGCCGAGCTTCGTCATCATTCCAATTTTCGATATTGTGATGGTCTGGTTGCATTCGCAGGGGCTGCCCTCGCTGGCAGTCTCTGGCTGGGGTACGATCGATACCATGATCGCGCCCATCATCATCTTCGGCGCCAGCATCTTCGCCTATTATGTGCGCCTGACGCGCTCCAGCATGCTGGAAGTGCTGCAACAGGACTATGTACGGACGGCCCGCGCGAAGGGAATCAGTGAGCGAGCCGTTATCTGGCGCCATGCCTTCCGCAATGCGCTTATCCCGCTGCTCACCGCCGTCGGCCCGGCGCTGGCATTCGCCGTCGTCGGAGTGTTCGTCGTCGAGGTGCTCTTCAACATCCCGGGCATCGGCACGGAGACGGTCGCGGCAATTACTCAGCGCGATTTTCCAGTGGTTCAGGGGACGGTCATCCTGCTCTCGGTCACTATCGTCCTGATGAATCTGGTCACGGATGTCGCTTATGGGTTCGCTGATCCCCGGATCAAGAGCGAATAGCAGCGGTACCACGGATAGGAAGACAGGGAGAGTAGAAACGCATGAATCCCAACGAAGAATTCGAGCACGTGAGCATAGGAGTGCCGGTCAGCAGCGGCACATTTGACGAGCTTATGGTGAGCCAGGCGACGCTCGACGCACAGGTTCTGGCAGAGCAAGACGAGGGGAAGTCCATCTCGCCGACCAGAGCGGCAATCCGGCGGCTGACGCGCGACCGGCGGGCGATGATTAGCCTGGGGATCATCATCCTGATCATAGGGGTGAGCTTTCTCGGCCCGCTCATCTATACCCATATCGGCCCCACGATTACCGGAGGCCCGACCCTGCAGGACCAGCTTGGGCCACAGGTCTATCACGAGTACACCCATCAAGAGCTAACCCAGCTCAATCAGCCACCCAGCGCCGCATACCCGCTTGGCACCGATCAGCTTGGGCGCGATATTCTGGCGCGCTTGATGGCGGGCGTTCAGGTTTCGATCCTCGTGACGCTGGTGGTGATCACCTTCGACATCGTCCTTGGGCTGGTGGTCGGCACGCTCGCAGGTTTCTTCGGCGGCTGGATCGATACTTTCCTGGCGCGCTTCACCGACCTGATGTTCGCCTTCCCCATTCTGCTCTTCGCGATCCTGGCGGCGGCGACCCTCGGACCGGCATTCATCGACCGCTTCGGCCCATCCGGGCGTTTGCTGCTGGTGAGCCTTGCGCTTGGCCTTACCATCTGGCCCCAGATGGCGCGCTATGTGCGCGGCCAGACGCTTCAACTGAAGAATCAACAGTACATCGAGGCGGCGCGGTGCGTCGGAGGAAGCAATCGGGCGCTCGTTGTGCGCCATATTGTGCCAAACCTCTTCAACATCGTCCTGACGGCTGCCACGCTCGATGTGGTCGGCATCATCACAGCGGAAGCAACGCTCTCGCTGCTTGGGCTGGGCGTGCAGGCGCCCGGATCGAGCCTGGGCCTGATGATTTCAGATGCCTCCGGGCAAATCTATATCCAGTGGACTGAGGTACTCTGGCCGACGTTGGTGCTGGCGACGCTGGTGCTCTGCTTCTCCTTCGTGGGGGACGGCGTGGGCGATGCCTTCAATCCGCGGACGAAAGATTAACGCCTGGCACGCGAACACGAACAGCGTTGGCCCTTGTGGCCAAGGCGATTGATGCAGCTGTACGAAAACGACGAGGACATGTATCATGATCTCGGATGGCGGGCCGCCAGAAAATCCGGAAGCCGAAACGGCCTCAGCACAAAGGAAGCCCCGACGAACACTCGCACTCGTGGCGATCGTCGTCGTCCTGCTGGCGATCATCGCGGGGAGCATCTGGGCGGCAACACGCTCGCCATCGGGCGCCACAGTCGCGACGCACGCCACCCCAACCGCAACGGCCACCAAGGCCAGCACGCCGCATGTGGTGTATCAGTCCGACTGGTCCCATGGAGTCGACGGCTGGAAACTCCCTGCCGGGGCGAAGATCAGCGACGGACACCTCGTACTCGATAGCAGTGGCTCCATGGAGGTCGAGATTCCGTATGTGCCGAAGACACGCAACTACACCATCGATATGGACTTCCAGGTGGTGTATGCTCCGGCGGGGAGCCACTTCGGTCTGACAGCACGGAATGCCGCGGGCGAGCGCGAGTATCTGTCGCAGATGGAGTGTACGCCAATGCACCAGGGGGCGTGGAATCCCGCGCTGGGCGGATGCGCGGGCGCGGTGACGGTCTACGCAAAGGGCGGCACCTACCCAAGCGGCTTGTTTACTTCAGACTACGTCATCCATGGTGGTCCACAGACCCTCGCGCTGGAGTTGAAAGGCGACACGGTGACCTTCTGCCCGGTCAATGACTGCCTGGTACCAGTGAGCGGCAAGCCGATGGACACCGCGCCCCACCTGATCATCGATGATCGCGCCGTCAAACTGGTCGTCACACGCGTGACGATCACAGAGTTCTCATAGTCCGCTGAGGATGCCGGAAGTAGGCTAGCGCGGGGGATGAGGAATCGCGCTGGCCTCTACTGGTCTACTGGTCTACTGGTCTACTGGTCTACTGGTCTACTGGTCTACTGGTCTACTCTCCTGCTCGGTCTTTCGTCAGTAGGAGACGTAGCGGCACACGAGGTCAAGCAGTTCATCGAGATCAAATGGCTTCGGGAGGACACCATCCGCGGAAACCTCGTTCGCGCGCTGATGCGAGTCGTGTGCTGCGGTCATCACCACAATCGGCGCGTGTAGCCCGGGCTGTTCGCGATACGCAGCAGCGAATGCCCATCCATCCATCACGGGCATTTTCATATCCAGCAGAATCACGTACGGAAGCGCTTCCTTTGTATGCTCTATCGCCTCCTTGCCATTATGCGCGACTACCACTGGATACCCTTCCTCGCTCAGAAAGGATTCGATGATCGTCGCAATGGTCTCGTCATCATCCACGACCAGGATGTACCGTTGTCCTGCTGTCGTATCCAGCTCATCCGGGCTGTTTACGCTGCTCAAGGATTATCCCCTGTCTTGTAGTTCCCCTGTCCGTGTGGACATGGTCATCTGAATCTATGCTGTCTACCTATGTCTGTATGGCGGAGGCCGCCTCCGCGAGCGAGGCATGCACCGGCAGCCGCACGATAAAGCGCGTGCCGCCGTCTGGTGGGAATTCCGCCCCAATCTCCCCCTGATGCTGAGCGACGATTTGCTGGCTAATATAGAGTCCCAGACCCAGGCCCGAACGGTGATCTTCGGCATGCGCCTGATAGAATCGCTCGAAAATCGCCGCCCGTTTCTCCAGCGGGATGCCAATACCACGATCCCGAACAGAGATGTGCATGCAGTCTCCGTCGTCCAGCCCCACCTCAACGTCGATCTGCCCACCATCCGGGCTGTACTTGAGCGCGTTATCGAGCAAGTTATTCAACACCTGTGCAATGCTCTCCGGGTCAACGTCGGCAGTGAGTTGAGGCACGGCGGTGAGCGCAATCTCATGCTGTGTCGCGCGGCTCGTGAAGGCGCTGACGACCTGCGCGACCAACTCCGAGATATCAGTCGCCGGGCGCTCCGGTGAGATCTTGTTCTGGTCGAGCCGGGTGACATCCAACAGTTGCCCAACGAGGCGAGCCAGCCGGTTCGACTGATCATCGATGACTTGCAGTCCGTTGTTGAGCCAGGCAGGGAGACTAAGGTCGCTTGTGCGCAGCTTACGGGTAATAATCTGTGCCGTCGCCCGCAGGCCAGTTAACGGTGTCTTCAACTCGTGCGCCGCCACCGAGAGGAACTCATCGCGCACCTGGATGGCCGCTTCCAGGGCAGCGGTGCGCTCCTCAACCCGATGCTCCAGTTCGCGATTGAGTTCTTCGAGTTGGCGTGTCTTGCGGAACAGATCGGCCAGCACGCTCACCTTGGCACGCAAAATCTCTGGGATAACTGGCACCGGAATGTAATCAATCGCACCCACTTCGTAGCCCTTCAGGCGGTCGAGCTCGGTCAGATGAACAGCAGAGACGAAGATGATGGCTGTCTTTTGATACCGGGGGTGCTGGCGGATCATCTCCGCCAGCTCGAAGCCATCCATTTCCGGCATGCTGACATCCATCAGGACGATAGCGATCTCCGTTTTCAGGAGATGCTCCAGCGCCTCGCGCGCGGAGGTGGCTCTGATCAGGTTGACTCCTATGTCCGCGAGGATGGCCTCATAGCTCAGGAGCTTCGCCAGTTGATCGTCTACCATCAGGATGTTGACCGGATCGCTTGTCGTCATTTCGTTCTCTTGTGTGTCATACATGAATGGTGCCGTCTCCCAAGATGAAATCAACGGTGCAGCCACAGACGCAACGCAGAGAGAAGCTGTTCAGTATTGACGGGCTTGGCGAGATAGTCCGACGCGCCCGCTTCCAGGCATTTCTCGCGGTCACTTTTCATCGCCTTCGCGGTGAGCGCAATGATGGGTAGTCGCTGCAATGCAGGGTTGCTCCGGATGGTCCGCATGGTCTCATACCCGTCCATCCCTGGCATCATGATATCCATCAACAAAATGGACAAATCCGGCGTTGTTTCGAGCAGATCGATTGCCTCATACCCTGTACTCGCGGTCAGCACGATCATGCCATGCCGCTCCAGAATGCTACTCAAGGCAAAGATGTTGCGCACGTCATCGTCTACAACCAGCACCTTCTTGCCGGCCAGATCAACGTCGGAACTGCGCAACTGATCAAGCATGCGCCGCTTCTCCATAGGGAGATCCGCGACGACACGATGCAGAAATAGCGCGGTCTCATCCAGCAGTCTTTCGGGCGACTCCACACCCTTGACGATGACACTACGGGCCAGGACGTGCAGGCGAGCATCATCTTCCGGAGAAAGCTGCTTGCCAGTGAATACCACCACGGGAATATCTTGCAGCATTCCGTCATCACGAATGTGCTCCAACACCTCGAATCCAGACATATCGGGTAGCCGGAGGTCGAGCACGACGCAATCGATTGTCTCATCATGGAGCACGTCTAGCGCTTGCGCGCCGCTATCAACGGTGACGATCTCGATATCATCGTGGCCCAGCAATTCAGTAATGCTCATCTGCTCGACGCAGTCATCTTCGACCACCAGCAACCGTTTGCGGTGTGGTGTCGCATAATCCTTGATCCGGTCGAGGGCTTGCCCCAAACCTTCGGATGTCGTGGGCTTCGTCAGGAACGAGAACGCGCCGCGCGCCAGCCCATGTTGCCGGTCTTCGTCCAGAGTGATGATCTGCACGGGAATGTGCCGCAGAGCAGGGTCCTGCTTCAATTGATTCAGCACCGTCCATCCCAGCACATCGGGCAGAAACACATCGAGCGAGATAGCGGCCGGGCGGTACTGATGGGCGAGTACGAGAGCATCCAGACCGTGCGTCGCCACAATCACCTTGAATCCTTTATCATGGGCCAGGTCAACGAGCACGCGTGAGTAGTACGGGTCATCTTCGACGATCAGTAACACCGCGTCGCCAGGGCGTATAGTATTCCGGTCATCGAGCAGGTGCGGCCGCTCGGTCGCATCTTCTGTAATTCTAGCCACTGTCAGCGGTCTGGACCAGAGGGCGCCCGGTACTTCGCCCGAATCCGCAGCCGGAGCCGGAGCCGCTTCCACGGCGACAGCCGCCTTCGCCTTCGCCTTATCAGATGGTGGCAAGCCACCACCCACATAGGACTGCGGCAGGTAGAGCGTAAACGTACTCCCCATTCCAGGCATACTGCGAAGCTGAATCTCGCCGCCCAGCAGGTTCGCCAGCTCGCGGCTGATCGCCAGACCAAGCCCGGTGCCGCCGAAGCGGCGATTGGTGCTGGCCTCCGCCTGCTGGAAGGCGCGGAAGATGATCCTTTGCTTATCTTGCGGGATGCCAATGCCAGTATCAGAGACCTCAAAGGCGATGGCAGACCTCATCCCTTTGAGTACGGGGTGTTCTGGGCTCCAGCCTCCCGCGACAGCGGAGACACTCAAGCGGACGCCACCCTGCTCCGTGAACTTGAACGCATTCGAGAGCAAATTCTTGAGGATTTGCTGCAAGCGCTTGGCATCGGTGACAATGGCTGGGCTGAGATGTGGATCCACCTGTATGTCAAAGGAGAGATCCCGAGAATCGGCCATATAGCGGAATGGACGCGCTACCATTTCCAGCAGGGTAACGATGCCAATCTCCTCGGCTTCGACCGAGACTGTACCCGATTCGATCTTGGAAAGGTCGAGGATGTCGCTGATCAGGTTGAGCAGATCGGTTCCAGCGCCGTGAATCGTCCGGGCGAATTCGACCTGCTTCGGTGTGAGGTTGCCTTCAGGGTTGTCGCTCAACTGTTGGCCGAGAATCAGGATGCTGTTCAGCGGCGTGCGCAGTTCATGCGACATATTCGCCAGGAAATCGGACTGATACTTGGAGGTCAGCGCCAGCTCTGCCGCCTTCTCTTCGAGTGCGCGGCGCGCATGCTCGATTTCCTGGTTCTTGCGCTCCACCTCGACATTACGCTCAGCCAGTTGCTGCGCCTTCTGCGCGAGCTGCTCGTTGGTCTGCTGGAGCTCCTTCTGCTGTGACTGCAGCTCGGCAGCCAACTGCTGTGACTGCGTCAGCAGACTCTCGGTCTGCATAGTAGCCTCGATGCTGTTGAAGACGATACCGATACTCGACGTCAACTGTTCGAGGAATGCCATTTGGGAGGCCGTGAACTCTCGGAACGAAGCCAGCTCGATCACGGCCTTTACCTCGTCCTCAAACAGCACCGGCAACACCACGACACTCCGGGGGATAGACTCGAAGAGCCCGGAGCGTATCGGCACCGTCTGTAGCGGCAGGTCAGTGAGGAGCATGCTGCGTTTCTCGACGGCACACTGTCCCAGGAGTCCTTCACCAAATTGCAGATAGAGCGGATATCCATCCGTGCCGTTGTTGGCATAGGCTGAGACCAGCTTCAGGCACGGCACATCTTTCGTCTCTGCCTGATAGATCACCCCCTGCTGCGCATCCACCAGCGATGCCAGCTCTGAGAGCAGCTTCTGGCTCATGGTGGTCACATCGCGCTGGCCCTGCAGCATGCTCGTGAAGCTGGCAAGATTCGTTTTCAGCCAATCCTGCTCAGTGTTGCGAGCTGTCGTGAGCCGAAGGTTGTTGATCATCGTATTGATATTGTCACTCAACTCAGCAACCTCACCACGCGCCTCCACCCGAATGGAGCGTGTCAGGTCGCCCTGCGTGATTGCGGTTGCCACCTCCGCGATGGCCCGTATCTGATTGGTCAGATTTGCCGCCAGCAGATTGACATTGCCCGTGAGATCTTTCCAGGTGCCCGCCGCCCCAGGAACATACGCCTGGCCGCCAAGGCGCCCTTCCACGCCGACCTCGCGCGCCACCGTCGTCACCTGATCGGCAAATGTCGCGAGCGTGTCAGTCATGTTGTTGATCGTATCAGCCAGGGCAGCAACCTCGCCCTTGGCATTGACTATCAGCTTCTTCTCCAGATCGCCGTTGGCTACCGCCGTCACCACCTTGACAATGCCGCGCACCTGCTCCGTCAGGTTATTCGCCATCACGTTCACATTGTCAGTCAAATCCTTCCATGTCCCCGCGACGCCGGGCACCTGCGCCTGGCCGCCGAGCTTGCCTTCCGTGCCTACCTCACGGGCAACACGCGTCACCTCAGCGGCAAAGGCGTTGAGCTGATCCACCATCGTGTTGATGGTCTCTTTCAGCTCAAGGATTTCACCCTTCACATCCACCGTGATCTTGCGCGAGAGATCGCCCCGGGCGATGGCTGTCGCCACTTCGGCGATGTTACGGACTTGCGCCGTCAGGTTGTTCGCCATGAAATTGACGTTATCGGTGAGGTCCTTCCATGTCCCCGCGGCCCCGGGCACGACCGCCTGGCCACCAAGCTTGCCTTCCGTGCCTACCTCGCGGGCAACACGCGTGACTTCGCCCGCGAACGCGTTGAGCTGATCCACCATCGTATTGATGGTCTCTTTCAGCAGCAGAATCTCGCCTTTTACATCCACCGTGATCTTGCGCGAGAGGTCGCCGCTCGCTACCGCCGTCGTCACTTCAGCGATGTTACGGACTTGCGCCGTCAGGTTGTTCGCCATGAAATTGACGTTATCGGTGAGGTCCTTCCATGTCCCCGCGACGCCGGGCACCTGCGCCTGGCCGCCAAGCTTGCCCTCGGTACCCACCTCGCGGGCAACACGCGTGACTTCGCCCGCGAACGCGTTGAGCTGATCCACCATCGTGTTGATGGTCTCTTTCAACTCAAGGATTTCGCCCTTCACGTCCACCGTGATCTTGCGCGAGAGATCACCCCGGGCGACGGCAGTAGTCACTTCGGCGATGTTACGCACTTGCGCCGTCAGGTTGCCGGCCATCGCGTTCACACTGTCAGTCAAATCCTTCCATGTTCCCGCGACGCCGGGCACGACCGCCTGGCCGCCCAATTTCCCGTCGGTGCCCACCTCGCGGGCAACACGCGTCACCTCAGCGGCGAACGAGCGCAACTGGTCCACCATCGTGTTGATGGCATCCTTGAGCAGCAGAATCTCGCCATGGACATCTACGGTGATCTTGTGCGAGAGGTCGCCATTGGCAACGGCGATGGTCACTTCGGCGATATTGCGCACCTGCTCCGTCAGGTTGTTCGCCATGGAATTGACGTTATCGGTAAGGTCCTTCCAGACGCCGCTCACTGCGGGCACCTGCGCCTGGCCGCCCAGCTTGCCGTCGGTGCCCACCTCACGGGCAACACGTGTCACTTCCGACGTAAAAACGCCGAGTTGCTGGATCATGGTATTGACGATCATCGCGGACCGCAGGAATTCGCCTTCCAGTGGCCGGCCATCCACATCCAGGCGGACGGTCTGGCGCAAGTCACCCTGTGCGACGGCGGCAATGGCTCCCGTCACTTCCGTAGTTGGGCGCAGCAGGTCATCTACCAGCGTATTGACAGAGACCTCCATCTCGCCCCACGCGCCACCGGACAGGGCAAACTTCGCCCGCTCGCGCGTTTTCCCCTGTTTGCCGACGACGTGTCCAACCCGCTTCAGTTCTTGCGCCATCTGTTGATTCGCGGCGACGATGTCATTGAAGGTATCAGCGATCTTGCCTTCCAGCCCGATCCAGTCGCCAGGAAGGCGCGCCGAAAAATCACCCGCGCGCATCGCTTGCAGCGCTTGCAGCAGGGCACGAATCTCAGGCTGGATTTCCTGGTTTTGTTCGTCATGCGCGTGCTGCCCGGCATCTCCAGCCAGTGCCGCGCCGTCTTCCCCCGAAGCGTTGTTACCCTGCCCGACTCGTGTTGTCCTCGTCATGCTGCTCTTTCCTGTACCATGTCGTCTGGGATAGCGCGCTCGCCGCTCGATGGCGCTCTCTGCAAGCGGGTTGCCAGGATATTCGGGTAAATATCCCTGGCGATGCCGGACCATAGCGCGACCGGCCCGCAGCGCACGCGGCCGTTGTAGGTATACGCTCCCAATTCGCGCATCTTCACAGAACACCTCATCGCATCTTGTACGGTACACAGACCCGTGCTGTTCTGTCGGCGAATTCAAACCCTATTCCACAGGCTCACACTGCTCATAAATGATCGCACCGTGAGCATTACCACAGCACAGTTCAGTGTATGCGCTCGCGCCGCCTGTATGTTGATTTCCGCACCGTATGGGGGATCAACGTCGCAGACCACTTGGTGATCGCGACTTAGGTGTGACTCAGCGATTTTCGTGCCAATTTTGGCGCGGAGCCTGGCAACCAGCTCTTCATAGCGACGAGGCATTGCGGGGGCAGGGTGCTATAGGCGCGGGGTGCTATACTGGTCGAGGACGCTCATCGTGGGACGTTCCCGGACGAGATGCGCCGTACCCGGATTGGCAAAGACGACGCCTGGAATCCGATTTCTATGACCATGACCATAAGTACTATCATCCAAATACTTGGCGCGCTGCTCATCCTTGCCCCGTTCGCGCTGGCGCAGTTTCGCCTGCTTGGCCAGCATTCCTGGCCCTATCTGGTTCCAAATGCGCTCGGCTCAGGGATTCTCTGCGTGCTGGCGCTACTCGACGCGCAGTGGGGCTTTGTCTTACTGGAGGGCGTCTGGGCGCTCGTCTCGCTCTGGGGCCTTGTCTCACTGATTAGTGGCAAGCGCGAAACCGGCTTCAGCGCACACTAGCCGAACCTGAATCACTGGAAGCATGGTGGTAGCAGGCCATGCGCTATCATGCGCTATGGAGGAGAACGACATGTCTCCCACGGTGGCCCTCGACGACATCGAAGCGTACCTCATGGATATGGATGGGGTGCTTGTCCGTGGCGCCCAGCTTATTCCAGGAGCGGCCGACTTCATCACGCGACTGCGGGCGGCGGGAAAGCGCTTTCTGATTCTGACAAATAGCTCAGTCTACACACCACGTGACCTGCAAGAGCGGCTCGTACACAGTGGGTTGGATGTCTCCGTTGAGAACCTCTATACCTCTGCGCTGGCCACCGCGCAATTCCTGAATAGCCAGTCGCCAGGAGGCCGGGCATACGTGATCGGCGAGGCTGGCCTCACGACCGCGCTCCACGACGTTGGCTACATACTCACCGACCGCAATCCTGACTACATGGTGCTGGGCGAGACGCTCTCCTATAGCTTCCAACGCCTTTCGGTTGCCATCCGGCTGATCGAGGCGGGCGCCCGCTTCATCGCCACGAATCCAGATGTGGTGGGGCCATCGGAGGAAGGTTTGACCCCGGCGACCGGAGCCGTGGCGGCGCTGATTGCCGCGGCAACTGGCGTCAAGCCGTACTTCGTCGGCAAACCGAATCCCTTGATGATGCGGTCCGCCCTCCGCCGCTTAGGCGCGCACTCTGAGACATCGGTGATGATCGGCGACCGGATGGATACAGACATTGTGGCGGGCACCGAAGCAGGTATGCGGACGATTCTGGTGCTGAGCGGCGTCACTCAACGCGCACAGATTGACCGCTTCCCCTACCGGCCAACGCTGGTGCTGGATTCCGTCGGCCAGATCGAGGTCAACGGCGCGCAGGCGCTCCCCGCCGACGAGAGCCAGTAAGAAAGCACATACGCGCTGCTCCACAACGGTCCCGCATGAGCGAAAAGCTGCCGGGGCAAGATGGCTCATCCACCTCACCCCGGCACGATACCAAGCGACTCAAGCGGCTATGGACTACCGATAGGGCGCCCATGATGCCTGTCGAGGCTCATCGCGCTCTGTCGTCACCACCTATGCGCGGGCCTCCCATGAGTTACCCAGACAACTATACAGAGCTAGCGGCGTCTGTTATAGTCGCCAGTATTCACCCTGCCCGGATGTCATTGGCGTGCGACCATAATGAGACATGGTCAGGGTGGCAGACTGATGAGGGAGGGAGACACGTGGAAGGGTCAGTAGTGCCAGGCGGGGGGCAACCGCCAGCGGATGAGGCAGAGAGCGCGTCCGCCATGTTGGGAGATGATGCGACCACCGAGGCCAACGAGACGACAAACAGCCAGACAATTCCTCTGCCGCCCCAGGCTGGGTTTCTCCGGCGCAAGCAAGGTGGACGCCTGGTGTTGATGGCAGCGAGTGTACTGCTCCTGGCAGCAAGCATCGCCGCCAGCCTGTATATCAGTGATGGAGGCGCTGAAGGTCTTCTGCTCGCATTCACTGCCTCCGGCCCGACAACCCAAGCGAAGCACCCGCACGCCACGCGAACCGCGACGATTCCGCCTACCATGCTACCCGCTACGGCGACCGCCACCGCGAAAGCCACACCAGCATTGGTAGGCGATGGCGTACCGCCTGCCGGGGGCACGTTCCCACCCTATACCGGCCCGATCTCCGGTGGACAGGGCTGCCCGGGCGGCCAGGCTCCAAAGCCTGTGAGCTGGGCAATACGCGGCGCGAGCGATTATGGCGCACCCAAAGCCAACGTGGTTGCCCTCACCTTCGATGACGGCCCAACACCAGCCTATACGCCATCTATCCTCTCGTATTTGGAGCGGACCCACACGCCAGCGACGTTCTTTGTGTTGGGTCAATACGCTAAAGTCTATCCCTCGCTGGTGCAGCGTGAAGCGGCGGATGGGTTCACCATCGGCATCCATACCTGGAGCCACCCCGATATGCTGTCGCTCAGCCCCTCGCAGCGAGCCTGGCAGCTTGCCGCGACGGCCCAGCAATTACACGCCGATCTGGGTGCGAATGTCTGCATCTGGCTGTGGCGTCCGCCGTATGGCAGCTATAACAGCACCATCGTAGCCCAGGCGGGCACCTTTGGCCTCACGACGATTATGTGGAATGACGATCCAGCGGACTGGTCGCAGCCGGGGACGATGACGATTGTCAATCGCGTGCTGGCGAACGTGCGGCCCGGCTCCATCATCCTGATGCACGATGGTCCCGCTGGACGCGCGCAGACACTCGCCGCGCTGCCCTATATCCTCGACGGGCTGCGCCAGCGTGGCTTGACGCCCGTGAGCCTACCGCAGTTGCTGCTCGGCTACCAACCACCCACGCCGACGCCATCACCGACGCCCTCACCAAGCCCGACAGGCACCTCGACGCCTACGGAGACGCCATCGCCCACGCCGATAGATACGCCGTCGCCCATGCCCAACCCAATCCAGTGAGCGGCTGGTAGCGGTCTATCCCGCATCGCCCCGGGCGCGGTATTGGGGAGTGCTGATATCCATCTCACGACACAGTATCTCTCTGTTGCTGTGAGGTCGTTGACATGTACCCCAACGTTGCTCCACGGCTCATGTGAATGGCGCTAGATTGCTA
Source organism: Ktedonobacterales bacterium (assembly GCA_036378295.1). Classification (GTDB taxonomy): domain Bacteria; phylum Chloroflexota; class Ktedonobacteria; order Ktedonobacterales; family JADMIN01; genus DAHUXT01. The sequence continues at coordinate 20,093 of DASUWS010000164.1, read as the reverse complement.
TTGATTGGGCAATGACAGCCGCGGTCTGCTGTGTGGGACATAACTTCTACTCTGCCACCCTGTATAGACACCTGTGCAGATAGCTATTATATGACTGCGATTGGCTTCGCCTAGACGCGCGAGTATCCTGGGTAAGCAGCGGCTTCTAGGCACTCAGCGTGCCATGCCAAAGCCGGGAGGTCCGTCCATCAGCATCTAGCGCCTATACAAAAGTTGGCGTGAAGCTGTTGCCAGAAGACGAGCGAGCAACCTAAGAGCGTGTTTGTAACGCAGTCAGGTGTTGTAACAGCGTACGCTTGTAGCTATGAGCCCAACGCGCCCGAGGGATCTCACTGAGGCCGAACGGGGCTGCGCGTGCACCGCCATTTTCCCGTCCAATGGCCAAGGCGATGGCGTCACGAGCGTCGGGCCGCTCCGTGATGACGATCGTTGACAGACGCCCACTCCATGAGAAACTCCGATCTCCGGCGTCAGGAATCGAGTAACGATGCCAGGAGCAGTATTCTGCGCCATCCACACTACCAGATACTGCCGCCATCAACATAGACGATGGCGCTCGGCCCCATGGCAGTGAGGCGCTCCAGACGTGACGAGTGTGTCACAAATACCCCCTCTCGACCCACTACAGTACGAAGCTTCACAGAGGGAAGTGTGCACACCCATACAAGGTGTCGGAGGGCATATACCATGAAGATCCTAGTGTTGCCAAAGCCGATCGAAGGCGTTCGTCGGGAGTCCTTGGAGCAGTACGCCGCGGACGAGATTCGCGCCGTGTGGGACCTGTATGCGCATGGCATCGTGCGCGAGTTCTATGTGCGTGCGGCGGAGCCAGGCAGGGTAGTCTTGGTGCTTGAGTGCGCGAGCGAGGAGGCCGCTACCGACGCGCTTGTGACGTTACCGTTCGCGCGGCTGCATCTGATCGAGTTCGACGTGATTCCGCTGGCGCCGTTTGTGGGCCTCACACGCCTCTTCCAGGCCGCCAGGTAGAAGGAGCGGTCACACTGTCATGAACGTCATCTTGTGGATTGTTCAATGCCTGCTGGCCGTGGCCTATCTGCTTGCCGGCGCGCCGAAAGCGAGTTTGCCTATCACGGCGCTGAGCAAGCGTGTGGACTGGATCGGTGCCGTCCCGGCAGCGTTGGTGCGTTTCATCGGAGTGGCCGAGCTGCTGGGAGCAATCGGCCTCATCCTGCCTATGCTCACCGGCATTTTGCCCTGGTTGACGGTGGCCGCGGCAATGGGCCTGGCTGTCTTGCAGGTGTGCGCCACACTCTTTCACATAACCCGCGGTGAGATGAAGAGCCTGCCAATGAACGTGATCCTGCTCTTGCTGTCGCTCTTCGTCATCGTCGGGCGGGTGTTTATCGTCCCAGTAATGTAGGAGGCAAGGAGCGATTGTTTTTACCTCGTACGGCGGCGCGCCATCCAGCGGAATCCGTGACATGCGCCGCTGCCGGGGCGGAAACGCTCTTCCAGCCGGATGAGCTTCAGCGGTTGGGAGCGGCACGCTGGCAGGCTGCGCGCGATGCCTTCTGGGCGCTCTGGACGCGCTGCCCGCCGGCACGCGCCTCTTCGATCAGGCATGGAGAGCTCCCACCCTAGCCGACTGCCCGGATAGGCGAATGGGCGTTGGGGCTGCTGGGCCACGGTAGCGGTCTATCCCGCCTCGCCCCGGGCGCGGTATTGCAGCGCCTCGGCCACATGCGGCGCGGTGATCATCTCGCTGCCGGCCAGATCAGCGATGGTGCGCGCCAGCTTCAGCACCCGGTGGAAGGCGCGCGCCGAAAGCTGCAAGCGCTGGGTGGCCGCCCGCAAAATCGGCTGCGCGGCGGCATCCACCTCGCAATGCGCGCGTACCTCCGCTGGCCCCATCTCCGCGTTGCAGGTGATGTGGGGATGAGCGCCCGCGAAGCGCCGTGCCTGGATCGCCCGCGCCGCATTCACTCGCGCCCGCACCGCTGTCGAGCGTTCGTTCTCCTGCTTCCCCGTCAGCTTCTCGTATTCGACCCGTGGCACCTCGACATAGATATCGATGCGGTCCAGCAGCGGCCCCGAGATGCGCTTCTGATAGCGGGCGATGGTGGAAGGTGAGCAGGTACATTCGCGCGTGGGGTCGGTCGCGTAGCCGCAGGGACACGGATTCATCGCCGCGACTAACACAAAGTTGGACGGGAAGGTGACGGTGCCCTGGGCTCGGCTGATCGTGACGATGTGATCTTCGAGCGGCTGTCGCAGCACTTCCAGCACGTTCTGGCCGAACTCTGGCAGCTCGTCGAGAAAGAGCACACCACGATGTGCCAGGCTAATCTCGCCGGGACGTGGCCAGCGCCCGCCGCCAACCAGACCCGCGTGGCTGGTCGTGTGGTGAGGCGCGCGGAACGGGCGACTGGTCACGAGCGGTCGCTCGGCGCTGAGCATGCCGCTGACGCTGTAGAGCCGGGTGACTTCGAGTGCCTCATCGAGGCTGAGCGGCGGCAGAATCGAAGGTACGGTACGCGCCAGCAGCGTCTTGCCGGAGCCAGGAGGGCCAACCATCAACATGTTGTGGCCGCCAGAGGCCGCGACCTCCAGCGCGCGTTTGACATGCTCCTGCCCGCGCACATCGGCCAGATCATAGGGGTAGATCAGGTCATCGCCGGAGTCGAGTGGCGAGCCGCCGGGTACATAGGGCGCTATCGGCTCGTCGCCACGCAGGTGCGCCAGCAATTGCGCCAGATGCTCGACCGGATAGACGGTGATGCCCTCGACCAGCCCGGCTTCCGCCGCATCCATTGCTGGAACGTAGACGGCGGGAATACCCCGGTCGCGTGCCAGCGCCACCATCGGCAGAATCCCGTGAGTGTGGCGCAGGCTGCCATCCAGGCTCAACTCTCCCAGAAAGAGCGCGTCGCCCGCCTCGCCTGTCGCCCCGGTCGCGCTGGCGAACGGCGCCTGCTCGGAGGCCATCAAGATGGCAATCGCGATGGGCAAATCATAGGCGGGGCCAGCCTTGCGCAGATCGGCGGGAGCCAGATTGACGGTGATACGGCGCAGGGGAAAGATGGCCCCACTGTTCTTGATGGCGGCGCGCACGCGTTCTTTTGCTTCAGTGACGGCGGCATCCGGCAGTCCGACGATGCTGAAGGCAGGCAGCCCCTGCCCAATGTCTACCTCAACTTCGACCAGCGCGCCATCCAGCCCGATGACCGCGCAACTGCACGCCTTCGCCAGCATCGTCGCCTCGCTCTCCAGACCAGACACCCTGGATGCGCCGCTTGCAGAGTATCTTTCAGCGCATCACTATCGCCTGGTTGCCATTATCCCTGTTTGGGCTCGAATTGGCAACAGCTTGCCAGAGAGAAACCGTCAATAGAGGCAGACAAGACAGGCAGTGGATTCGTGGTGGGTGATAACAGGGGGAATAGCAGATATGGTGCAGTTGCCGCAGTTGCCCGCGAATTGGCGACGCAGGCTGATCATCGCAACGGGAGGGCTTGCGCTGCTTATCCTGGTGCTTTGGAGCCTGCTTCCAGCGGTACGCGGATTCACGCTGCTTTACAACGGCGGCGCGCGCGGCGCGCCTAACTCCGCTCAGGCAGCGCATGCCGGCATCCCAGTTCAGGATGTCAGCTTCGCAGCCAGCGATGGGGCACGGCTGCGCGGCTGGCTGGCGATTGCGGCTCCTGCCGCGCCGACGATCATCCTGGTGCACGGCTTCAAGGGAACGCGGGTGAGCATGTTGCCGTGGGCAGGCTTTCTCTACACGGCAGGCTACAACGTGTTGCTCTTCGATGGGCGCGGCTGCGGCCAGAGTGACGGTTGGGGCATCGCGCTCGGCGCCCGTGAGTCAGATGACGTGATCGGCGCGGTTCACTATCTGCAAAGGCGTTCCGACCTGACGAACAAGCACTACGGCGCACTCGGCGTCTCGCTTGGCGCAGGCAGCGTGCTCCTGGCAGCGGCACGCGAGCCCGCGCTGGCGGCGGTCGTTGCCGATAGCGCCTGGGCAGACGAGCGCCCGCAGCTCGACCGCATGGGTAGCGTGCCCGTTGGCCCCTTCGCGCTGCCAGTGCTGCCCTACGAACCCGCACTGGTCGATGCGCTCATCGGCGCGCGGCTGGAAGACACCAGCCCACGCGCAGTGATCGGGCACATTGCCCCACGCGCCGTCTTCCTGATACATTCAGCCGACGATCAGAACACGACGACACCGCTCGCTGGCGAGGCGCAGCTCTACGCCGCCGCTGGTCAGCCAAAGCAGCAGTGGATCGCTCCCAGTGGTGGCCATGCTGGCGCGCTGCCCGCCCACCGCACCGACTACCAGCAGCGCGTGCTGTCCTTCTTCGCGCGCTATCTTCGCTGATGAGCGCCAGTACACGGCAGCGGCGGCGGCATGATATCCGCATCCCATCCCATCGCATCCCATCCCATCGCATCGAGAGCCGCATAGCGGAGAACCCACATCGCTCTTGACAAAGGCACGCGTTCCGCCTCATAATCGTACCGTATGGTACGGTACGATTATTGAAACGGGAACCACGTCATGGAGCAGCACACGAGTACACGCGCCCAGCAAACCCGCGAGCGCATCCGGGCCGCCGCCCGCCGGCTGTTTCTGCGGCAGGGGTACCTGGCGACGAGCATGGATGCGATTCTGGCGGAGGCGAGCATTTCCTCAAAGGAGACGCTCTACAGGCACTACACAAACAAAGAGGAGTTGTTCGCTGACGTCTTGCGCCACCTGACGCTGCAGCGGCCAGACTTCTCTGAGCGGCTGACGACCTTGCCCGCGCCTCATGACCTGCCGTCGCTTCGGCACGCGCTCACCCAGATCGCCCGCGAGATTCTGGCGCTCATGAGCCAGCCCGACTATCTGGCGCTGGTCCGGATGATCATTGCCGAGGCACCGCGCTTTCCGGACCTGGGCGCGCTGTTCTTCGAGACCGTTCCACTGACAGGTATCTCCATCATTACCGCGCTCCTGCGGCAGGCCAGGGAGCAAGACATCATCGCCGACGTGGACTTCGATGTCGTTGCCCGGCTACTGCTTGGCGGACTATTGAGCTACGCCATACCGAATCTGGTATCCGCGGAGAAACAGTTGCGGGCCGCGCCGCCTGATCGCGCGGACGCACTCGTAGACATGCTCATGCGGGCGTTGACACCGCGATGAGTCTCGTCTCCTGGTCTCTATCAGGGAGGACAGTATGATCAACAGCCGCATTCGCTACTTCAACAAGTACATTCTGAACCGCATTATGAAGCGAAGAGCCAGGTCGCCTCACACCAAGTTCGCGATCGTACGCCACATCGGACGCCGCAGCGGCAAGGTATATGAAACGCCCATTATCGTGGCGCCAAGGGGCGACGATTTTGTGTTCGCGCTCACCTATGGGCCAAATGTGGACTGGTATCGCAATCTGATGGCGGCGGGGCACGGGACGCTGCTCTGGCGAGGGCGCACAATCACCTTTGGCAAGCCGGAGCCGATTGATCGCGCCAGAGCCATACAAGCCTTCCCCCGGTTAGAACAGTTCGTCCTGCGCCGGCTTGATATCCAGCATTTCTTGCTCGTGCGGCCTATCACAGCGAGGGAATCTACCCCCGCTGGCGCTGCTTCGTGACGCGCGCCAGCTCGCGCTCGACATCGCGTTTGGCGATGGCCTCTCGCTTGTCATAGAGCTTCTTGCCACGACAGAGGCCAATCTCGACCTTGAGCCGGTTGCCCTTGAAATACAGCTTGAGGGGAATGAGCGCCTGCCCCTTCGCCTGCACGCGCATCTCCAGCCGGTTGATCTCCTTGCGATGGAGCAACAACCGGCGGGGCCGTAGCGGATCGTGGTTCGCCCAGGTGCCATGCTCGTACTCAGCGATGTGCGCGCCCTCCAGCCAGACCTCGCCATCCTTGATGCGCGCATACGAGCCGCGCAGGTTCACGTGCCCAGCGCGCGCCGATTTGACCTCCGTGCCGGTCAGCGCAATGCCCGCCTCGATGGTCTCATCCACGAAGTAGTCATGATACGCCTGGCGATTCACCGTCACTGTCTCGACATGGTCCGCGGTAGCTGCTTTATCTGGCATCGCTCAACTCAACTTTTCCTACTACTCAGGCATCCTACTCAGGCATCCACTGGCTTAGGGCCGAACAGCATCGACATGCCCGGTTACGTTATAGTCTGAACGGGAATATCCAGCCTACACACGGCACAGATATCTTCCCGCGGTCGCATGCGCAGGCTATGCGAACGAGAGACACATCACCCTTGGCTCCCATGCGTCGCGGTCGCATAGCCTGCGAGAGCGCGCATGAGAACCACCGTATATTATCCCGCGATGCGCTCGCTCGCAAGCCAGCATCTAGCAGCCTGAGCGGCCCGGCGTGGATAGCTCATATAGCTCATCTGGATAGCTTATCAGGAAACTTCGCCATGTTCTATCGGCTTGGCCTCGCAACGGTTCGCTGGCGCCTCTGGATTATCATCTGCTGGGCAGTGGTCGTGCTTGCGGCCCTCCCTTTCGCGCCACGCGCCGCCGAAGCGCTCGCTCCCGGCGGATTCGGCAGCCCGGATATGGAGTCGCAGCAGGCAGTCGCCGCGCTGGAGCAGGGGCTGCATACCAGCTTTACCAGCGTGTTGGTCATCTTCTCCAGCAAGACCATGACCGCCGATGATTCGCGCTTCCAGGCCGAGGCGGCAGCCACGGTGGCAAAGCTTCAGGGCTGGGACGAGGTGACGCGCATCGTGCCGTTCACCGTCGCACCATCGCAAATCGCAACGGACCGCCATGCCGCCTATACCGCCGTCTTCATCCGGGCGGATGCCGACCACGCGCCCAAGGTGCTGCCAGCGTTCCGCGCCCGGTTGGTCAACCCGCCACATCTGGAAATGACCATCGGTGGCGGCCCGGTCTTCTACGCCGATATCCAGTCTGTCAGCGAGGCTGACCTCCGTCGGGCGGAGCTACTCGCCTTCCCGTTTGCGCTCCTGGCGCTGCTGCTCGTCTTCCGCTCGGTAATCGCCGCCGGGCTGCCCGCCGCCGTCGGCGGATGCAGCGTCGTCGTCTCGCTGGCGCTGCTCTATCTGCTCGCCCGCACGACACCTGTCTCGATCTTCGCCCTCAACATCACCACCCTCTTTGGCCTTGGCCTCGGCGTGGACTACTCACTCTTCATGGTCAGCCGTTTCCGTGAGGAGCTAGCGCAGGGACGCGAGATTACCGACGCGGTAGGCCGGACCATGGCCACCGCCGGGCGCTCCGTCTTCTTCTCTGGCCTCGCCGTCTCGATTGGCCTCCTGGGGCTGGTGATTCTGCCGCTGAATGTGCTGCACTCAGTGGGCACTGGCGGGATATTGACCGTCGCGCTGGCGATTCTGGCAGCGGTGACATTGCTGCCCGCGCTGCTCAGTCTGCTGGGCAAGCGAGTGAACGCGCTGCCCGTGCGCCTGCCGTGGCTAGGGAGACGCAACGGAGTGGCCGAGGAGCATCGCTTCTGGCACCGCCTGGCGATGGGCGTTATGCGCCATCCGGTCGCGGTATTGCTCCCGGTGCTTGCGTTCATGCTGCTACTGGGCGTGCCATACCTGAGCGTGCGCCTGGGTGCTCCCGACGCCTCGATTCTGCCGTCGAGCGTCAAGTCGCGCGCCGCCTATGACTTGCTGGCGCAGCGCTTCGATGCGCGCCAGACGACGCCGATCATCCTGGCAGTGCAGACAGATGGCAGCCCGACCACCGCAGCCAATCTGGCCGCGCTCGATAGCTACGTGAGGCGCCTGCAATCCGATCCTCGGGTGGCGGAGGTGAACAGCATCGTCTCGCTCGACCCACGGCTGACGCTGGCGCAGTATCAATTGATGTATAGCAATCCCAATACGATCGCCGACCCCTATATCAGCCAGTCCCTGCAGTATCTGGCAGGCTCGAACATTACGCTGGTGCAGGTGGTCAGCCGCTATGGGTTCCTCGATACGCAGTCGGAGGCGCTGGTGCAGGCGATTCGCAACACGTCGCCGCCCGATGGGCTGCATGTGCTGGTGGATGGCGGGACGGCAGGCGTCATCGACTACGTGAATACGCTCTACAGCGAGTTTCCACGGGCGCTCCTGGTGGTCGCGCTGATTACCTACGTGGCGCTGATGCTGCTCTTCCGCTCGCTGGTGCTGCCGCTCAAGGCGATTCTGATGAACGCGCTCTCCATCGTCGCCGCCTATGGCGCGCTGGTGTTTATCTTCCAGCAGGGCCACTTCAGCAACATCCTGCACTTCACGCCGCTCGGCTTCGTCGAGGCATCGGCGCCCATCATGATGTTCTGCGCGCTCTTTGGCCTCTCGATGGATTACGAAGTCTTCCTGCTCTCGCGGATACGCGAGGCGTACGAACAGACCGGCGACAATACCCGCAGCGTGGCGATAGGGCTGGAGCGCAGCGGCGGCATCATCACCAGCGCGGCGGCCATCGTCTTTCTGGTGAGCATCGCGTTCGCGACGGCGGATATGGTGATCGTCAAGGCGCTGGGTGTCGGGATGGCGCTGGCGGTGCTGCTCGATGCGACACTAGTGCGGGGACTGCTGGTGCCCGCGACGATGCGGCTGCTCGGCAACATCAACTGGTGGTGGCCCTGGCCGTTCAACCGGCTGCTCTCGGGCGTGGTCTTCCGCGCGAAAGCTGATACGGAGGCCGCCGGTGAGCCTGTAGCGGCGGGAGAGGACTGACTAAGATGCGATTCTTGCCCATTCGTCCCGGCATTGCGCGGGCGGCTAAACCCGCGCCTGAAGGGCACCACTTGCACTCGACCTCGCATGGCGAAACCGTGCGGACAGGACTAGCCGCGGGGCCTCAGCCTGCGACGCGTGTCGTTGGCCAGAGACGATTCAAGAGGATAGGTGTGCTCCTCCCACTCCTCCTGCTCCTCGCGCTCGCGCTCTTGAGCGGGTGCGGCCTGCCAGGCACGATCTCGGCGGGCGGCAGTCTTCCCCCGACGAAACCTGCCCCGATGGCAACGCCGCTGCCGCCAGTGCAATTCCCACAGGATGAAGCGCCGCATACCAATCTGACTGAGTGGTGGTACTACACGGGCCATTTCCACAGCGCCAGCGGCCATGAATACGGCTTCGAGCTGACCTTCTTCCAGACGTTGCGCGGCTCGCTCGCGCCCTATTATGCCGCGCACTACGCCATCAGCGACATCTCGCGCGGGCAGTTCCACTATGACCAGCAGGTCGGCTTCGGCTCACCCTCATCCATACCGCCCGCTGGCTCAACCCAGGGCTTTCATCTGACGCTCAACGGCTGGATGATGACCGGATTGAACGGGCACGACCAGCTCCAGGCGACGATGCCGGACTACACGATAGACCTGAAGCTGGCCGATGCGCTGCCCCATCCAGTATTACACGGCGGCAACGGGCTGATTACCTATGGCACGGCAGGCTACTCGTACTACTACTCACGCCCGCTGCTGATGGTGCGCGGCACGGTGGAGGACCACGGCACGCCCGTCACGGTAACGGGCCAGGCATGGATGGATCACCAGTGGGGCAATTTCCTGACGCTGGCGGGCTCCGGCTGGGACTGGTACAGCATTCAGCTTGCCAACCACACGGAATATATGCTCTACGTCATCCGCGATAGCCAGAAGCGGCCCCTCTCCACTGTGGGTACCTACGTCGCGCCGGATGGCACGGCGCACGAGATTCCCGCGGCGGACGTGCGCTTCGAGGTGCTCGGCCACTGGACGAGTCCACACACGGGAGGGGTCTATCCCTCCAGCTGGCGGGTGACGATCAGCAATCCCGCCGTCTCACTCACGCTCACGCCCGCGCTGCGCGATCAAGAACTGGTAACGGCACAATCTACTGGCGTCGCCTACTGGGAAGGCGCCGTGCGCATCACCGGGAAGGCCAATGGCGCGGCTGTGACCGGCCAGGGCTACGTCGAGCTGACGGGCTACGCAGCCACGCCGCCCGGCGGAGGGCAATCCGGCACGCCAACGCCAACGCCATAGGGAACGGAGCGATCAGGACAGCTACCCTTTGAAGACGTTGCCCGCGATGAACATCAGATTCGCGGGACGCTCGGCCATGCGGCGCGTCAGGTAGGGATACCACTGGGTTCCGAACGGAACGTAGACGCGGACGTTGTAGCCCTCGCCTGCCAACCGCTGCTGCAGGTCGCGGCGGATGCCATAGAGCATCTGGAACTCGAAGCGGGCACGCGAGATATTGTGCGCCTGCGCGAAGTGGATGGCCTCGGAAATGATGTGCTCGTCGTGGGTGGCGATAGCAGGGTAGGTTCCGCGCTCCAGCAACTCATAGAGGATGAGCAGATAGGCGGCGTCTACATCGGCCTTCTTGGCATAGGCAATCGTCTCAGGCTCCAGATAAGCGCCCTTCACCAACCGGGCACGGATGTTCCTGGCGATCAGCATCTCGGCGTCTTTGGGCGTGCGATAGAGGGCCGACTGGATGACCGTGCCCACGTTGGGAAATGTCTCGTGCAGGTCGGCCACGATATCGAGCGTGCGCTGGGTATAGTCTGAGCCTTCCATATCCACCCGGACGAAGATTCCCAGATCACGCGCGCGGCAAAGCACCTGCATCAGGTTCTCGCGGCAGAGGTCATAGCCTATATCGAGACCGAGAGCCGTCAGCTTGACGGAGATATTGGCCTCAGCGCCTTCCGCCGCGATTCGGTCGAGAATCTGAATGTAGCCCTGCGCGGTCTCTTTCGCCTCGCGGGCGTCGGCGACGTTCTCGCCTAGATGGTCAAGTGAGACGCTGATGTGTTCGCCATTGAGCGCGTGAGTCACGGCAATCGCTTCGTCGAGCGCCTCACCCGCTACGAAACGCCGAGCCATCTTACGCGCCGCACCATTGTGCATCATAAACTGGCGGATTCCCTCCTGGCGTGCCAGGTAGAGCATCGTGTCTTTCAACATGACCACAGGCCCCCTCGTCATTGAGTTTCGTGCCAACCGGCTGCGCCCCTATGCTGAGCGCACGCTACCGTTGATTATAGCGCTTTCCTTGCGGCGTGTAACGGGGATATTTAGGTGGCCTGTTGTCTAGCGCGAATCTGCACCTGTGGTGAGCACGAGAGGCGTACGTCCACCAATATCGGGCGTTCCGCGCTGTACGCGAAAGACCTGCGGTTCATCCCCGTTGTGCGGCCACCTCCCAAGGGGAGGAGGGGTGGAAGAGCTCCAGGATTAGCCGAGCCGCTTCAGGCTACGGAGTACCGAGATTCGGATGCATCTCACGCACTTCGCAACGCACATACCCACAGCGATAGCTACAGCACGCGGCCACCGGCAATCTGCCACTCCTGATGGATTCGCCAGATTGCCTCGAAGCAGCGGTACTGGACTCCCGCGACCTGCTCGTAGCAAAGTCCACGCCCGGCGAGCGCTTCGGATGCGGTCACGGCGGGAACATTCCCGCCAAGCTGCGCGTGGCGCAATAGCACTGGCCAGAGCGCATCCCGCAACGTCAGAATCTGCTGCTCGGCGGCGTACCAGTCGCTGCGCTGGTCCACCAGTAACAGTACGTGGGCGTCGAAGGTTGAGCGCGCGCGCCCGGCGAAACCCGCCAACTGGATCGTATCGGCGTGTGCGCTGGGCGGCAGATAGATGCAGCACTGCGGGAGATAGGCGTCAGAGAAGTCTTTGGGCCGCCCGACAAAGACCGCTCGGGCGACGCCATAACGCGCGGCATCGGCGGACAAGAGCGGCGCGAACGGCGACTGGCCTCCCACCAGACACTCACTCAAAATCAGCGACTGCATGGCTTGGAGCGCGCCAAACGTATCGGGCTGGCCTGGCAGCGTTGGCATGGACTGGCTACCCTCCTACAACGCGCTCGCAGAGCGCCTCTTGATGGTCATTCTCGAAGGTTTCGACCGCGCTGACGATGCGATACTTGGCAGGCTGGCTCGTCTCGGGATCGGCGTTTATCTCGTCGAAGAGCACATCGCGCCGACGCAGTGGAACGAGCGGAACGCCCTGGGTGGTGTAGAGCCAGAAGAGGTCATAGGGGCGCGCATCAGCGAAATCCAGCCTCTCACCATCACCGCTGGCCGACTCGATCTGCACCGGCACCCCCCGCGACAGCACCGTGCCCTCAGGCCGTTCGACGCGTACCGTGGTCCATATCATCGGTCACCTCCTCTCCCCGACTCAGAGCGCTTGGGCGCGATACGGCGCAAGGGCGGCCTTTGCCTGAAGCAGCAGGGTCGAATCGCCGCTGTGGTCGCCCCAGGGACGCGCCTGCAGATCGAATTTGCCCTGGCGTATCCGCGCCGCGCCCGTCGGATTGCGCCGCTCGGCCAGCAACTCGCTGGTGATCCAGACGCAGGCTTGCATGAGGTCGTAGGGTATCTCTCCGGGCACCACACCGCCGCTATAGGTCACGCTGATCCACGCGCGTCGGGAGCGAGAGAGCGCCACCTGCGGGTCGCTATCAGAATGCGGCGACGCCTCGATCAACCGCCCATCGGATGGCAGCCGCACGCGCGAGACATCCAGCGTGAGCGTGCCAGACTCGCCTTGATCGAGCATGAGCGCGCTGACGGACTGCACCGGGAAGTGTCCAGGGCGCACGACTGCCATGCCGTCACGGTCGATCCAGGCGCGTGTGCCCGGCATACCCCACTGCTCCGTCCGGCTGAGCGCATAGAGCGAGCGGTCGGCTGGCGTCCCCTGCTGGCAGTAGCCGTCCAGCCAGGCGCTAGCCCTCAGAATCGCCTCCGCCAGCGATCCCGCCACTCCCGCCTGGCTGGCGGAGACGCCTGGCTCGTGGGACCAGCGTGTCCCCGGCGCGGCGAGTGTCAGGTGGCTGGAATCGGCTGAGCCTGCCACCTGCACGACCTCGGACCACGGACCATCCAGCAGCCAAAGCGGTCCCGCGACCCAGCCCGACGATGAGGCGACAGGCAGGCTGGCCGTTCCCGCCGCGATGGTTTCTGTGCCGCCAAGCGCTGTATTCAACCCCAGCAGCGACGCCGTCTCCAGGTTGGTCGCGGCGCGCAGATAGCCCGGCACATCGAGGTATGCGCTGATGTAGGCTGTCATGTCTGACCTCCACTATCTCCCCTCTCTGGGAGCGTGTTCCCGTGAAGCCGCGCGGAAAACGGCAACGGCGCCAGCCCAGCACGCCTCCCTGGAGGAAGCTCTGCCGTGCGGCGCCGTGTTTCCGGCTCACCGGGACAATATCAAGATCACGCCGGGAGAAGATCATCCCAGCGCATCCAGCATAGAACGTCTCATCTCATGGACGCAAGTGGCCGGCGCGAACTCGTGTCTGTGGGTGGCAGGCTACGACGGGAAGTGTGGCGTTATGTGCCGCTCGCGTCTCCGGGGCGTTCGCATGGCCTCAGCGCTTGACCCCGCGAATGAAGCGGACGGTGATGGTGCCGAGGACGCAGAAGGCGACGAGTGAGATGAAGAGCAGGGTATAGCCCACGCCCAGATTGCCCGACGCCACGCCAATGGCCAGCAGCCAGCCGCCAAAAACGGCGGCCAATACCTGTGGCAGCGTCAGCGCGATATTCCAGATGCCCATATCGCGGGCAAAGGTCTCCTTCGACGGGAGCACATCAGCCACCAGCGCCCAGTCCACACTCACATACGCGCCAAAGCCAAGGCCGAAGATCGCGCCCATGACATACGCGACGGGCAAAACCGCGCCGGGAAAGACGAATGGAGCGACGACGAAGACCGCGCCGACAAACGCCATGAACGAGCCAGAGATATAGACCATCCGCTTGCGCCCGACGCGGTCCGACGCCCAGCCAGCAAATAGGGTGCTGGCCGTTGCGGCGAGCGTCAGCAGGATGATGAAGAAGGCGGTCGCATCCTCCGGCGAGGGCGCATGGGCGACGTCCCGCATGTAAAACAGCAGGAAATTCTGCACCAGATACACGCCCATCATCACGAGCATGCGCGTCAGCACCACCCAGGTGAAATCGGGATTGCGGCGCGGGCGGAAGTCGAAGGCAAATGCGGCCCCCACCGCCGCGATGGCCACGCCGAACAACTCCACGTAGCTCATGCTATTCTCGCTGAGGGTTTGCCCGGTCGCCTGTGTGAGCAGAGCGATGATGCCTACCAGAGCAATCAACGCCAGCAACGTCAGCACGAGATCGCGCATCGTATGGCGCTGGGCGTTGCGCTGCGCGGCGGACATCATGGAGGAATGCCAGGGCGTCTCGCGAACGAAGATCACGGTGAGAAGCGCCATGAGCAGGATAACCCCCATGGTAGCCCCATAGCCAAGGATGATGCCATGCTGGTATGTGGCGAGATCCTGCGTGCCATCGAGCAACGCATTGGAGTTGAAGCCGAAAAGCGTCGGGACCAGCGCACCGCCAATCGTGCCACACCAGTAGGCCAGCCCCATGATGCCCGACGCCAGCCCACGCTGTTCCTCCGTCACCAGATCAGGCAGCAACGCGTGGAAGGGCGCGGCGGCGGCGTTGTTGGCAAGCTGAACGAACATCAGGCTCCCCATCAGCGCCAGCAGCGCGGGCGAGAGCACGTTACCGCTATGGTTCCCTGCCAGCGCAATGGGTAGCAGCGCCATCATGGCAAGCCCCACGACGTTGACGAGTGTGCCAGCAAGCACGTAAGGACGGCGGCGGCCAAAGCGGCCCGGCGTGCGGTCACTGAGCAGGCCAAAGAACGGATTGGCGAGCAGCGCGACGATGAGCCCCGGAGCAACGACAATGGCCAGCGCCAGCCCTTTGTGACTATCCACCCAGGCGGACTGCAGCGCGAGCGTGTTGCCGGGCGCCTCCTGGAGGAGTATCCCCACCACCTGGCTCGGCAGCAGGATGAGCGGGATCGCGGCCCAGTGAAAGTTGAGCGCGAACCAGAAGATGCTGATGGCGATGAGGCCGCCGAGCGAGCGTTTGGGCAGCGCGCCCGAGTGGGAGTCGCCAGAGCCGCCGAGCGCCCCGGCGGATGTCTCTACGGTCATGGTGGCCGCCCTCCTTATGGTCTCAACAGCGGGAAGAGCCACGCGCTGTGGGGAGAGTATAGCATGCCTCGACGAGACGCAGAGAAGGAAAAATATCTCCTCAAGCCGTGTGCTTTACGCAGTGTGCCTCAGAAAGCGCGCAAAGGCCACACACGATTCGCAGAGTACCTCGCAGGGTAGGTCGCAGATCATGTGGAATACGTGGAATATGCGGGGAGAAGGGAGGCGAATGAGCGCAAGATGCCTGAGAGGTGCCTACCCGCGATAGCGGCTGCCGCCAGGCGATGACCTGCCAGGAGAGCCACCACGCCGGGGTGGCAGGTCGTCACCGTCGTCATCGTCCTCGTTGCTGCGCTGGCGGCTCAACAGACCACCACCGCCCCGATTCGGGGCACGAAAACTCGAACGTCCGGGCGCGCCGCCGGAGAAACGACCGCGCTGTGCCGGGCCATACACCGAGGGATCGTCGCCGTAGTCGTCATCACCCCAGCCGCCCTGGTCATCATCGCCCCAGTCGTCGGCGGCAGGCATATAAGCGCTCTCGCCAGCGGCGGGCATATAGGCGCTCTCGTCGCCGAAGTCGCCGTCGTAGCCGTAGTCATCGTCGTCGGCCACGTCCCTGGCTGATAATCTCTTTGCGCGCTGCTTGCGAGCCGACAACACCATGAAGGCGACCACAGAAAGCACCATGCCGACCCCGGCACCAAGCAGCACCATCCCAACGGGCCAGCCGTAGAAAGGCAATCCCGCCAGCGCGGCAGGCGTACCACTAAGGCCCGCGTAAAAGATCGTGAACGCTCCGGCCCCGACGACCCCACAAAGAGCGGTCAGCCAGATTTCAGCCGAGGCGATGGCACGCCGCTCGATGCCAGTGAAACCCGCGAAGAGTCCCGCACGAGCGCCGGTAACCGCAATAGCGTTGAAAACGCCAAGCAACAGGGCACATACCAGTACCGCAAGCAACATCGGAATCATCGTCATCGTCGCCAGCGCGAGACCCGAGCCGACAATGCCCACGACCATTGCGGGACGGCCCTGCCCACGAGGCACCGCCCGGTCCCCGATGAGCGCGCCGAGCGCCAGCCCGCCCGCCTCAGCCGCCAGCAGAGGGCCAAGGTAGAAGCCGGGCAGCCCTAGACGATCCTGCAGGAAGAAGATTTCCAGCGCGGCAAGCCCGCCACCCACCAGACTAAGCATGCAGAGTGCCAACAACGCCACCTGGCTGGGTGTCGAGATGCCCGCCAACCCGATGCCCGCGCGCAAATCGCCGAGCGCCTGCCCTACAGTGGACGGAGCGACCTGATACCACTCCGGCAGCGCCAATTCGCGGCGCATCTCTGGGTCGGCCAGGAGCTCATCCTCATCGTCACCCTCTTCGTCCATATCCCGCGCCAGCGCGGCAGCATCGGCTTCATCTGGATGGACGGTCAAGAATGCGCGCTTGGGCTCTGGCAGAGCGTCGAGGAAGCCGTCAGAGTTCGACGCGAGTAAGTAGCACACTGCGGCGAAGACGCTCAGCAGCAGCACCCGTTCGCCCAGCAGCGTGTAGCTCACGGCGGCGATCAGCGGCCCACAGACGGCGACTACCGCGGCACCGATATAGAGATCGGAGGAAACCCGCTCTGGCTCGCCCGGAGCAAGACAGGTGCGAAAAGCGGCAACTCGCAAGGCCTCGCGCAAGCGGCCACAGAGCGAAATGCAGAAAATGAGCGCAAAAACAACGGGGTAAATCGTATGGAAGTGCATTGGGATGAGGCCAAGCGCCAGCAGGAATCGCAGCCGCCCAATCCACCCAAGAGCGCGTCCCGGTTCGGAGACGCGTGTTAGTGGAGCGGCCAGCGGACCAGCCAGCAGCCAGGGAATCCCCAGCAGCAACAGCGCCAAAGCCACGGCGAAGGGCGAACCGGTCAGGTCGACCAGCCACATGAGGATGCCTGTCGTGAAGACAGCTTCGCCCAACAGCGAGGCAACCTCACCACGCCAGAGATGCCCGGCGTTGCCATCATGGAACAGCGAGAAATGATGCTGGTGGGCAATCGCCGCCATCTGCGTGGAGGTCCAGCCTGCCTGATCAGGCGCGCCCCAGCGGCCAGTCGCGCCGGGCACAGGCATACGGGTGTTGCTGCCATACGGCTGATAGGAGTCGAATATGCCGGGAGGCGAGGGATTGTGGCGGCTGGATGCCCCAGGCGGCCCCATCCGCGGCTCGCGTCCTGGCCGTCGCGGCTCATCATCCCAGCCCATGCCATCCCCCTACCCGTTAACGGCCGCTCTCAAACCTAACGAGCCGTCTGCCCAGCGAACGGGGCCAGTATAGGCCCGCAGGTTGCGGCCTGTCAAACGGGCTGGCCCGAAAAGCGGATACGGCACACCGGCCACCTCTGACGGTCACCACTCCATGCGGGGAGAATCGGCGGTATGCGCGCCGAGCACACGCATGAGCGCATCAGCGACCGCCTCGGCCTCGTTCAGTCCGTCGCCATCCACCGGGACCGGCTCACCAGGGAGCGTCAAACGGCAGACGTGGCGCGTTATCGGCGCGGAAGCCGCCAGCACAGGCGCGAATACCTCGCCCGCCGCAACCCGGTAGCCGTGCGCCCGCAGCCATGTCTTGAGCTTGCCTGCCGTGGGAAGCCAGAGACAGTTGCCACGGGCAACCTGCGTCATTGGCCAGATACCGCTGGCATCCACTAACCCCAGCACAGTCCCGCCCGGAGGCGTGGCGATGACCAGCCACAAGCCAGCGTTCCCCTCGGCCACATGCTCACCACCCAGCACCGTACACCAATCGCCAATCTGTGGCTCCCAGCCAAGCCCTTCTGTCATGAGGCGGCGAGCCGTCGCTGGTGTTACCAGATCTTCGCGCATGGATGGTCCCTTTCTCTCCACTCGCGGCACGCGCTTGTGCATCGTGCGCACAGTCTACTCCTCCCGGCCAACTGGCGCCATGTGGCATACTTATGGCAAGAATGTAGAGATCGCATTACAATAGCGCACCTCAGGCATGGAATATCTTCGTAATGAGGGCTGTCACAGGAGGATGGATATGGCGGCTACCCCCATGGATCGCGAGGCCATTCTCAAGGCGATAGCAGAATTACCACCAGACGAGCAGCTGCAGGTAGCACAACAGATCATGCGTCATTATCTGGCAGAGGCAGAGCTAGTCCAGCACGCACCGGACACGTCATGGATGAGTTGGCATACTTTGGCGGGCATGTCGCTGCAATCTGGCCAGACACCTCCAACAGAGAGCGAAATTGCCCAATGGCTCGATGAGCGGCGTATGAAAGAGGCTGAATAATTGCTTCGTGTACTGCTGGACACCAATGTGCTGCTTGACCTGGCACTGCGTCGCGAACCATGGCTCACCGAGGCGCGGTCAATGTGGGACGCGCGCGACGCGCGAGAGATCATCTGTTACGTTCCTGCGTCGGCGCTCACCGACCTCTATTACATCAGTCGAAAGCAAGTAGGGAATGTACAGGCTGGGCAGGTCGTTCGCAACTGTCTGGCAAACTTTGAAATATGTACAGTAAACCGCCTCGTTCTTGAATACGCACTGACACTGCCTGGCAATGACTTTGAAGATAATGTCATGATTGCCTGCGCGCTCGCCGAAACTGTTGACCTCATAGTGACGAGAAATGTGGGCGATTTCAAACACTCACCTATTCAGGCTGTAGAGCCACCTGGCGTTCTCAAACATCTCTGAGCGCCTTTACGTGACACAGCTTATCTACCACCCTGCCATTCGGATCGTTCTATATGTCGTGAGGTATCTCACGACGCCCGTTCCGTTATGAGCAGGGGGATCAGATGGCAATGATGGCGGTAACAGCAGGGGAGGACTGGCGCGCGCTGGCGGCGCGAGTCGCCGATGGGCTCGGACCATGGCGACTGCCAACTGAGCCACCCACACGCACCCGGCAGATGCTGGTGCTCGCGGCACGCGCCTACCTCTCCGAGGATGACGCCCGCCAGATTCGCGCGCTCGGCCAGCAACTGAGCGAGAACGAATGGCACGATTTCCTGGCGCTAGCGCGCATCGAGCGTCTGGCAACCCTCGTCTATGCCCAGATCGCCGCCGCTGGGCTGCTCTCCGCGATGCCGCCGGAAGTCTCTGCCGCGTTTACCGACGACTACCGCGTGACCCTGCTGACGAATCTGCGCATCCGCACCACCCTGGAAGGGCTGCTCGATCAGCTTACCACTGCGGGAATTGCGACAATACCCGTCAAAGGAATCGTGCTGACCGAGCGTCTCTATGGCAATCCCGGGTGGCGGCGCATCCGCGACATTGACCTGCTGGTGCGGCGCGAGGATGCCGACCAGGCGGGCGCTCTTCTGCGGAAGGGCGGCTATCACCCTGACGAGAAGCAGAGCCGTGCAGGCACGTTCGCGGCTATCGAGTACACCGAGACAAAATACACACGCGACGATTCAGCAATGATCGAGCTCCATTGGAGCTTGAGCAAACGTCCGAGCTATCGTCGCGCGCTGGCGAGTCTGGATATCTGGGAGCGAGCCGTGCCCCAAATATGGCGGGGCCGCTCGATTCATGTGCTGGCGCCGGGTGATGAGCTGCGCTATCTCGCCGTTCACTGCACTGCTGACCATAGCGACAGCCCGTTGAACTGGCTGGTGGATGTCGCCGAGGTAGTGCGTGGGTTGCCAGCGGACTGGAGTTGGGACGACTTCGTGGCCGAGACGATACAGGCGGGACTGGCCACGCCCGTTGGGCTGGCGCTGGCGCAGTGTCGCGCCGTGCTCCACCTGGATGTTCCGGAGGGCGCGCTGGCCGGGATGCTTCGGGCAGCGCTGGCGCCTCGCGAACGCGAGGCATGGCAATCAGCCTGGGCCGCATACCTGAGCCGGGCATGGATCGCAGACCACCTTCGCGCTATCTCCTCCCGCCGCGAACGCGCGCGTTTTGCGGTGGGCGCTCTGGTACGCGTCGCCGCCCGGGCTGCCCATCTGTGGCATCCACCGAGAACATAGCGTGCCGCCGCATACTCGTGAGCGTAACGTCATGCATGGCGCGTTTGTCCAGGACATCTCGCCGGCTCCGTGGTAGCGTACTGGCAATTAGGAGAACGAACCAGTCGTGCTCGACCCGCCCACCACCGGGCCGTCTGAATCCCC
>DASUWS010000163.1:0-9496 GCA_036378295.1 Ktedonobacterales bacterium | reverse complement strand
TGAGCCGCTACCACCCTACGACCTGGACGAGATGCCTGAGCAGCCGTCGCAGCCCATCCAGTCGACGCCAGCCGATGGCCTGCCGTGGCCGCTGCCTCCGGCTATTATCGTCGGCGGACGCTACCGCATCGAAGAACTGGTGCGCTCATCACGGACCGAGCACGGCCCAGAGAACGTTTACCGCGCGCGCGACCTCCAGGCGTATGAGCAATGCTGGTCGTGCGGCGCGCGCCATGACATCGCAACCGCGCTCGACCCATACTGCGACCAGTGTGGCGCGGATATGCTCTCTCGCGAGTTCGTGTTGATCGAGCGGCTGACGAGCGACACGGAGACAGCGCTCCCGCCAGACGCCGCAATCTCCGGCGAGGAGGAGGCCCGCGTCTTCACGCAAGGCATGCGCACCTATCAGGTCGCGCCCAAGGCCATCAGCGCGATTCACTTCCCCATGGGCGTGCATGTGAGCGCCTACGTCACCGCTGACCCCGGACGCACGCGCCAGGGACAAGTCAACGAAGATAGCACGGCACTGCTGACCTTCGAGGCAATCTACGACTCGCGCCACCACCCGTACGTGCTGGGTATCGTCGCTGACGGCCTCGGCGGACACGATAGCGGTCATGAGGCGAGCAAGCTCGTGGTGCGCGCCATGCTGGAGAAGCT
Organism: Ktedonobacterales bacterium; assembly: GCA_036378295.1. Taxonomy (GTDB): domain Bacteria; phylum Chloroflexota; class Ktedonobacteria; order Ktedonobacterales; family JADMIN01; genus DAHUXT01. The sequence goes on along the minus strand of DASUWS010000163.1, from coordinate 8,833 downwards.
AACGCCCGCCCTCGTGCCGAACGCAACAGCAACGACCGACGAGACGAGTGGCGAGACGAGCGGAGACGATGCGCCTTCTTTCGATGGCGAGACATTGCTCCGCGATGCGGCCCGTGCCGCCAACGAAGCTCTCTGTGCCGCCAACGAAGCGCAAGGCGCCGACATGGGCTCGACGCTCGTCGTCGCGTTGATCGCGGGCGATATGGCGTGGATTGCCAACATGGGAGACAGTCGCGGCTATGTCTACGACGATCACGGCCTGCGCCGCATGACCAAAGATCACTCGCTCGTGGAGCAACTGATCGACGCGGGCATGATTACTCCTGAAGAGCGCTATAGCCACCCACAGCGCAACCAGATTCTCAAGAGCCTGGGCGCCGATCCACGGCTGGACGTCGATATCTTCCCGCAGGAGCTACGCCCCGGGATGCGCATCCTGCTCTGCTCGGACGGCGTCTGGGAGATGGTGCGCGACGACGAGTTGGCGCGTATCCTGCGCGAGAGCGCAAGTACAGCCGAGGCTGGCGAGCGCATCGTGCGCGCGGCGAACGAGAACGGAGGGGAGGATAATATCAGCCTTGTCCTGATCGACGCCAGCGCTTGAGTCGCCGCCATGCCCCAGAGCAGAGCGCCACCCGCTGCCGCTGCCGCTGGCAAACCTGCGCAACCCACATACGCGGCCTTGCGTACACGTAAGCGGTACGTAGCTCTCATCATGAGATACATGAGGGTGAACAGACGCACACCAGATAGACAACAGGTAGGTAGGTGCTCGCGCATAGCGGATCCGCTTGGGGGCGAGTGCGATGACGGCGTGAGGAAAGGGAACGGCGAAAAAGATGGCCGGCGAAGTAACTCTAGACTGTCAGGTTGGACGCGAGCGCATGACCGTGACCGGCGGCAGCCAGGTGGCCTATGTGCTGGTCGAGGCACGTCCAGTCGCGACTGCGGTTCAGACGCGCATGCCACTCAACTTCGCGCTCGTGCTGGATCACTCCGGTTCGATGAAAGGCGCGAAGCTGCGGGCGGTCAAAGACGCGGTCAAGCTCGTGGTAGATCACATGCTCCCCACCGATATCGTCTCGGTGGTGATCTTCGATGACAACGTACACGTCGTGGTGCCCGCACAGCCCGCAAGCGACAAAGAGCACATCAAAGCGATGGTCGAAAGCATACGCGATGGCGGCGGCACGGCGATGTCGCTCGGCATGAACATCGGCCTGATGGAGTTGAAGAAACATGCCTCGGCACAGACCGTCAACCGGATGATCCTGCTGACAGATGGCGTCACCTATGGCGACGCCGACCGCTGTCGCCGCATTGCCGATGATGCGGGCGCGGCAGGCGTTGGCATTTACCCGCTCGGCATCGGCGCTGACTGGGATGAAGATCTGCTCGACAATATCGGCCAGCGCAGCAGCGGTATGCCCGCGGAGTTCATTCGGCGACCAGACGACGCGCTCAACATCTTCGAGCAGCAATTGCAGAGCGCGACAGCGGTCTCGGTGCGCAACGCCCAGATTACCCTGCGCCTCTCGTCCGGCGTCATGCCCAAGCGCGCGGTAAAGGTCTTGCCGCTGATTGCCGAGATGAGCCAGGAGCGTCTCTCCGACCGCGAGGCAGTCATCACGGTTGGCGATGTCGAGCGCAACGCGCCGCAGGGTGTGCTGTTTGAGCTGCTGGTCGAGAACCGGCCCGCCGGAACCTTCCGTATCGCACAGGCCGAGCTGTCGTATGACGTGCCCGGAGGCGGCACAGAGAAGGTGCGTGCCGACGCGGTGGTCACCTTCACCAACGACCCCGTCCCGCCTGAAGAATCCAACCCCGTCGTGATGAACTTCGCCGAGAAGGCCAACGCGCACCGGCTGGTCACGAAAGTGCTGGACGAATACAAGAAGACGGGCAAGGTGACGACCCGCCTGCATCCGAATGTTACCCGCATGCTCGATCCCGAGACGCAACGCGCGCTCGATCAGCTTGCGGCGGGGGGCGCGGTCTCGAAAGAAGATGTCAAGAGCATCGGTAACAAGACGCGCAAGCTGACCCAGATGCTGGATCAGTAATAGGGATACGCTGGTTGGTCGCAGGTCAGGCAGCATGTGGTATGCTGACCGGAGACATGCGTGCGCGCTGATCCCCCAGTATATCCAGGAGGAGAAAATAATGACCGTTCGTTGCTCACAGGGACACGAGAACCCGGATGGATCCCTTTTCTGCGATGAATGTGGCGAGCGGCTGGATGCCCAGTCTGCCGGAAGCGCAGGGACTCCGGAGCCCGCCGCTGCCCCAGCGGCTACCGCAGTTTCGGCGCCACCCGCAGCCCCGGCGACCGCGCCCAAGCTCGTGGTCGAGTCGGACGGGCAGACGTTTGATCTCGCCGGAAAGAGCGAGATTCTCATCGGTCGCGAGGACCCTATCAGCAACATCTATCCCGATGTTGATCTGACCCCACATGGCGGTGAAGAGGGTGGTGTCTCGCGCCTGCATGCCAAGATCTTCTTGCAGGGCACCCAGTACATGATTGAAGATGAGAACAGCACGAACTTCACGTTCGTCAACAAGCAGAAGCTGGCGCCCAAGACCCCGACGCCACTCAACAGCGGCGATGAGATTCGGCTGGGCCGCGTCGTCCTGATGTTCCAGACGGCGTAACCGCCCCGAGCTTCTGCCGCACGCACCCCCTCCCCGGTGGCAGGGAGGGGGTTCTTTCATACACCGACACTCGCTGCCTACCCCGACGTTCAAACAGGTTCGCAGGATACGGCGTTATGCACCGAGTTGCAGGGTAAACGCTCCGGCGACTAAATCGGCAGCCAATGACGTATGGAGCGGGAGGCGACCCTCTCCCCCCTGCCCCCTCCCCTTGCAGGGGATGGGCACTGCGGCGAGGGCTGTGGCCTCCGGGTCTGGCGCGCATCCTCTGGTGCGCGTTCTGGCTCCCTTCCCTGTGAGGGGAGGGGCTGGGGGGAGAGGGTAGAAACACAACCTCGAAACAGCACCGCTCATCTACCTGGGCAGGACATACGGGTGCGGGAGTTCGCCAGGACCATCAGGTCTGGCACGCACTCCGCACAACACCCAAGAAGGATTTCGTATCAGAGGCTGCCCGCAAAGATCATCAGCCCGCCATCCACGAAGAGTGTTGTGCCTGTGACGTAGCTCGCCTGATCGGATGCCAGCCAGGCAACCGCATTGGCGACATCATCGGGCTGGCCAATGCGTTTCAGCGGGATTTCAGCCAGAAGTGCCCGCACTTTCTCCGGGTCATTGAGCGTTACCGCATTGATCGGCGTCGCGACCGCGCCAGGGCCGATGTTGACGATACGTATGCCATGCGTGGCAAGTTCGTTCGCCAGGGTACGGGTGAGCATGCGCAGACCGCCCTTGGCCGCGCAATACACGGCGTTGCCAACCATCGGCACATCTTCATGCACTGAGCTGATGTTGATGATGCAGCCGCCACCGCCCTGCGCCACCATCTGGCGGGCAGCCGCCTGTGCCGCGAAGTATGGCCCCTTGAGATCCACCGCGATTTGCTGGTCAAATGCGGCTTCGGTCGTTTCGAGAAATCCCATCCGCTGCTCGATTCCAGCATTGTTCACCAGCAGATCGAGCCGCCCGAAGTGCGCGACGGTCTGCGTCACCAGCCCGGCGACATCGGCCACTCTGGAGACATCCGCCCGCACCACCAATGCCTGGCCGCCCTGATCGCGAATCTCCTGCGCGATGGCGTTGGCTTCGTCGCTATGGGTGTGATAGTCGAGGGTGACGGCATAACCATCTCTCGCCAGCCGCCGCACCACCGACGCGCCAATGCCCAGCGAGCCGCCGGTCACAATGGCTACCTTCTGCTGACTCATGCGATCTTCTCCTCACGAAACGAACACACATAGCAGGCAGGCATGCGACCCGACACGGCCCGTTGGCCCGTCCTCGTTGTATACCTGGCGTGGCCGTTCGCGCATGCCCGCGCCCGAGAGCAGTCCTGTCCGGGAGTACAGGTCACGCCTGGCCCATTGTGCGTGGCCATGGAATGTACTGGACGCCTACACTCTCTGGAAACACCATACCAGATATACCAAACTCACGGGACTCACATCCCGAACTATCCAGACCAGGAGGGCACGCTATGAGCGCAGCCGCATCACAATCCACGCGCACTATCCTCATTACCGGTGCATCACGCGGGTTGGGGCTTGCCCTGGCACGCCAGCTTGCCCGCGACGGCTGGACACTGCTGATCGACGCGCGTGGCGCCGAGGCCTTGGAAGCGGTGCGGGCCGAGCTAGCCGAGCTTGCGGGGCGGGCCAAAGTGGTTGCCATCGCCGGAGATGTGACCGACCCAGCGCACCGTGCCGCGTTGGCCGCTGCCGCCGAATCGCTCGGCGGGCTGGATGCGCTGGTCAACAACGCCAGCATCCTCGGCCCAAGCCCACAACCGGCGCTCCTTGAGTATCCGCTGGACGTGTTGGAGCAGGTCTACCGCGCGAACGTCATCGCGCCGCTCGCCCTGACCCAGGCTGTGCGGCACACGCTCAAACCCGGCGCACGCATCCTCAACATCACCAGCGATGCCGGGGTCGAAGCGTATCCCGGCTGGGGCGGATATGGCTCCAGCAAGGCCGCGCTGGAGCAGCTTTCGAATATCCTGGCAGCCGAGAACGAGGCATGGCGCGTCTACTGGGTGGACCCAGGAGATATGAGAACGCAGATGCATCAGGAAGCATTTCCGGGCGAGGATATCAGCGACCGACCGCTGCCAGAGACCAGCGTGCCGGGCTTGATCGCGCTGCTCACGGGCGACCACCCTTCCGGGCGCTACACCGCGCGCTCCCTGGGCTGATGCGGAGGAGATAACGATGTCGATTTCAACCAAGCATCTGACGCTGCTCACTTCATCGCAGGACGCGTCTGACGCTCCAGACATAGCCGCTGGCACGGAAGCGCTAGAGTTCACGCTGCCGCCAGAGATGGAGGCGAGCGAGCCCCCAGAGGCGCGTGGGCTGGGGCGCGACGGCGTGCGGCTGATGATCTCGCGGGGCACGCTACCCCGTATCACCCACCACCGCTTCCCCGAAATCGTTGATGCGCTTGATCCGGGTGATCTGCTGGTCATCAATACCAGCGGCACCCTCAACGCCGCGCTCAATGGCACACGCGCCGACGGCACCGCCCCGGAGGTGCACCTCTCTACCCACCTGCCCGGCGACATCTGGACACTGGAGCTACGCCAGCCTACTCCGAACGGGACACTCCCCTTCCGTGAGGGCCGTGAGGGCGAGGTGATCCGCCTGCCCGCGAAGGCGACGGTAACCTTGCTAGCGCCATACGCCACCGACCGCGCCGCGCTTGCGCCACAGAACGGTACGCGGCTCTGGCTGACAACCCTCTCGCTGCCAACCCCGCTGGAGGACTACCTGGCCAGGCATGGCTTCCCTATCCGCTATGGCTACGTGCCGCGCCGCTGGCCCGCCAAATACTACCAGACGGTCTACGCGACGGAGTTGGGCAGCGCCGAGATGCCCTCGGCGGGAAGGGCATTTACGCCAGAGGTGCTCACCCGGCTGGTGGCGCGTGGCATCCAGATCGCGCCGCTGCTGCTGCATACGGGCGTCTCAAGCCTGGAAGATCACGAGCCGCCGTACGAGGAGTATTATCGCGTTCCGCTTGCCACCGCTCACGCGATCAATGCGGCCCATGCCGCCCACCGGCGCGTGGTTGCCGTCGGCACGACGGTCGTACGGACGCTCGAAACTGTGACCGATGACGAGGGCATGGCGCATCCCGGCGAGGGATGGACCCGGCTGGTCATCACGCCAGAGCGCGGCGTGCGTGCGGTGCAGGGGTTGCTCACCGGGCTTCACGAGCCGAAAGCGAGCCATCTCTGGATGCTCGAAGCCATCGCTGGGCGCACGCACATCGCCAGGGCCTATACCGAGGCATTGCACGAGCGCTATCTCTGGCATGAATTCGGCGATCTGCACCTGCTCCTGCCGTGAAGCGCCACCAGCGGAGCGCCGGGGTGGCAACTTGCGCGGCAGACATCTCCCTCTGCCCCTCCCTGGTGCGGGGAGGGGCTGCATCCCCAAAGTTCCCGCGACTGGGCCGCGCGTTGTCCCTCTCCCGATGGGGAGGTGGCGCGTAGCGCCGGGAGGGGGCTAATACGAGGTCGTGACCGAGTGTTGTAGAACTGTGGCATGCCACGACACATCCGTCTCGAACCCTACCTGACCAACCACGACCTCGAAACACGCTACCGGGGCTGCCACGACCCCGTCGAGCGGAGCCATTGGCACTTCCTCTGGCTGCTAGCGCAGGGAATGACCGCGACAGCGGTAGCTCGTGTGACTGGCTATTCTGCCTACTGGGTCGGCCAGATTACACGTCGCTCCAATCGTCTCGGCCCCGACGGCATGCGTGACCGGCGCCACACGGCACAACTGCGCAGACACCTCCACGCCCTGCTGCCTGAGGGCGAGCATACTGACTTGCGCGCCACGCTCTTCCCCTGGTGGCCGCATCGTATCGGCAAAAGGAAAGGACCGAGGAAGACCTAGTATGAGCCGAGGTGGCCGCGACGTGCTATGTATGCGCAGAGAGCGACGGACGCGGAGAGCGGGCGTGCCTGTCGCTCTGGCTAACAGGCGCTTGTTACCGTTACACTGCTGTGCATTTGCGACTCACCATAATTCACGTAGAGGTAAGCGTGGAACGCCGCTGTCTGGGTAGCGGCATTGCCAATGACGGTCTCTGGTTGCGCCGGCATCGAGGTAACCCCGGGTGGGAAAGTGACGGTTTGTGTGGGAGGAGTCGTAGCGTGGGTGCTAAACTCGTTTTCCCAAAAATACGTAACGGTGTGGCTGGCATTGTCCGGCGTGAATGACGCCTCGAGCGTCCCCGTAACGGTGAATGTTTGATCACCTCCAGTCGCACAGTTATATGATGTAGGGCTCACGGACACGTGCGGAGTCGTGAGAGAAAACGCGCATATCGCTTTGTAGTTCGCCTGGTAACTAATCTGATTGGGCTGGACGATGTCGAGCTCCGTCCATTGCGATGAACCGGACGCCTGCGTATATGGCATCTGCCACATGGTTCTAACCGTCATGACGGTGCCTGCGCTAGGAATCTGTTCAACAAGCGGATGCGCGACTGAGCCGGAACTGGAGCCGTCACTATTACGGGAGTAGTAGCTGATCGGTGCGGTATTGCCGGCATGAAGGTTGGGGGGGGTAGGGTTGTTAGAGAGGTTGATCGTAAATGTGACATAGAATGTGACATGTGGCCCACACCCGCCAATAGCAGTGGGTATGGGCGCGCTCGAGTCTATGTTCATCCCTTGAAAGCCAGAATCTGTCGACATATCGACAGATGCGGACGTGATGGATTGGACAGTAAATCCAGGCGTTGGATGCACGTCAGGGCCCGCTCCAGCCGGCGTGGCGCTGGCATGGGGTGCCACTGTCGCGGTCGCTGTGGTCGTCGCGCTCGCCAGCGCCGTGAGTGGCGGCGTGCCTGTGGGGGAGCCGCCCGGGTTCGAGTGCGCTGGGGCCAGATCGATCAGCAGGTAACTGATCAGCGTGACGACGAGTGCCGTCACCATGAACGCGCCCACGCGCCCAATCCACCGTGAACGTCGGCTCGTCCGCTCATCGCTCCCCAGTCGCCGTGTGAGCCGCGCCTTGCGCGGCTCCGTGAGGGCTGCGGACGCCTGCTCTTCGACGGAGAGGCTCGATGCGCTGCCCGCGCCCAAGGCAGTATCTGCTGTGACGTGTTCGCGTTGGCGCGTGGCATCGTCATCGTCATCTGGTGCTGAGTCGGATGCTGAGGATGCGGGCGGCTCAAACCGGTTAGACATGGCACTCTTCCCTACTTCATGATGAGGAAACGCGCGGATGCATAGCTAGCAAGGAGGTTCGCTAGCTGTGCAGTATAGCAGAAGGCGTAAGAAGTGTCATCTCCTGCCCGGTGTCCGCAGGCGCATGAAGACAAGAAGGTCGATCGCGGATCAGAGACGAAGATCATGTCGCACCAAACGACGGTCGTTTGCACCCTCGCCAAGCGCTGAAACCGTTGGAGGGCGCGTCAGCGTTCTACAACGACATGTCGCGACGTCATATAACCCTCACCCCGAGAAGGCGTCCGTTATCCTTGCCGCGGAAATAGTCCCGCCCCTGCTGTTCTGAAGCCGTAGCCCAGAGCGCAGGGGCGCTTGTACGGGTAGATGTATAGGTATGTGTGCTAGCCTCGCGACTACGCCTCGGCGGAGGTTGCTTCCTTGCCCTCAGCAGGTGCAGCCTCTTCAGCGGCGGGAGCCTGCTCCTCACCCTGGGCTGCCTGCTGGCTCGGGACGAGCGTCACCTTGACCTTCGGCTCAACCTTTGGCGCGATCCGTACCGGCACCTCGAAAGTACCCAGTGTGCGGATCGGCTCGTGCAGTTGAATCGCGCGACGGTCGATGGTCAGACCTTCTTGCTCCTGGAGTGCGTTGGCGATATCCTGGTTCGTCACGGAGCCGTAGAGACGGTCGCCGCGCCCCACGCGCACCGCGAACGTCAGCGAGACCGAGGCTAGCCGCGTGGCGAGCGATTCGTGCTCCTGGCGCTGCTTCTCAACGCGCCGTTGCGCCGCTTTCACGCGCTGCTGCAAATTCGCCAGCTCACCGGGCGTCGCCGCTGTCACCAGTTGGCGCGGCAAGAGGTAATTACGCGCGTAGCCGTTGGCGACTTCCTTCACATCACCCGGCTTGCCCAGACCGGGGACATCCTGTAGCAAAATAACCTTCATAGCAGGTGTTCGCTCCCTTATCGCCCTGTTCGCGCGTGCCAGTTCA
>DASUWS010000162.1:0-9078 GCA_036378295.1 Ktedonobacterales bacterium | reverse complement strand
CATGCGCGAAGATCCACGCGTCATCCTGCTCGGTGAAGACGTCGCGGGCGGCGCCAACATCGACCACCTCGCGCAAGACGAAGCGTGGGGAGGCGTGTTGGGAGTAACCAAGGGGCTGGTCAAGGAGTTTGGCCGCTCGCGAATTCTCGACACACCGATTACCGAAGCCGGCTTCATCGGCGCTGCTGTAGGCGCTGCGGCGACAGGGCTGCATCCCATTGCGGAGCTCATGTTCGTGGATTTCTTTGGCGTCTGCATGGATCAAATCTACAACCAGGGCGCAAAGCTCCGGTATATGTTCGGCGGCAAAGCCAGATGTCCACTCGTCATCCGTACAATGATTGGCGCTGGTCTGGGCGCCGCCGCGCAACACTCCGGCACGCACTACTCGGTCTTCACGCACATGCCCGGCATCAAGACCGTCGTCCCCTCTACTCCTGCCGATGCGAAGGGTCTGCTCTTGAGTGCCATCCGAGACGATGATCTGGTGATGTTCTTTGAGAACAAGGTCCTTTACACGATGAAGGGCGAGGTCCCCGAAGGGAACACTGGCATACCCTTCGGCGTCGCGGACATCAAGCGTTCCGGCAGAGATGTCACGATTGTGGCGATTTCGCGCATGGTTCATCAGGCGCTCACGGCAGCAGATCAGCTTGCGCAGGAAGGCATCGACGTGGAGATTGTCGATCCGCGCACGCTTTCACCGCTCGATGAGGAGACTATCCTGACCTCGGTACGCAAGACCCACCATCTTGTCGTAGTAGACGAGGACAACCCGCGTTGCAGCGCGGCAACCGATATCGCCGCGCTGGTGGCTGACAAGGGCTTCGACTCGCTGGATGCGCCCATCAAGTTGGTGACGGCACCACACACGCCTGTGCCTTTCAGCCCACCGCTGGAACAGACCTACGTGCCCAGCCCTGCGCGCATTGCCGAGGCGGTTCACTCGATTCTGTAGATGCCTGTACGTGCATCGCCTCATCCTCGGAGCCATTCTGGCAGGAGAGAGACTCGACGCTCCCTCCTGCCGCCGGAATGGTCGCACTCAGAGCGTCTTCAGGCCAGGGCAGCATGTTTGGTCGCTGTCTGCTGAAACTGGGGGTCCAGATGCCGACGCTTGTGAAAATGCCAAAATGGGGCCTGACCATGAAGGTCGGGAAAGTCACCGAGTGGTTACGCCAAGAAGGCGATGAGATCGCCGAAGGAGAGCCACTGCTCGTCGTGGAAACCGACAAGGCAACCAACGACATTCCAGCGCCCGCCGCGGGAGTCCTGCGTAAGATCGTCGCCAACGTCGAGGATGAGGTGCCTGTCAGCAATCCACTGGCAGTGATCACCGCGCCTGATGAGACGCTGACCGACACCGACCTGGAGGCCTTCCTGACACGCGCCGCGGAAGCGACAATTGCCGAAGGAGCAGCGACTACGGCCGCCGGACGCGAGAGCCGCGAGGGACGTGCCGCCACCAGGAGCGAAGAGGGACGCATCAATGCTTCCCCTGCCGCTCGCAAGCGAGCCCAGGAGCTAGGAGTCGATCTTAGCACGGTCCTCGCCACTGGGCCAGGCGGGCGCATTACGAGTGACGATGTTGAGCGCGCGGGTGCTGCCACGACGGCACGCGAAGACATGGTAACGCTTCCAGATGGACGCCGCATCTTCTATGTGTTGGCGGGACCGGCGAACGCGGCAAGCCGACTGGTATTTCTTCATGGCCTTGGGGGCACGCAGAGCACGTGGCAAATGGTGCTGCCACAAATGGCTGAACGTTTTCGCGTCTGCGCACTCGATCTGCCAGGGCACGGACAGAGCGACAAACCAGCGCCCGACCAGACGGATTACGGCCTGAGCAGCCTCGTTTCAGCCGTCCAGCAGACGATGGAGGCGCTTCGACTCGCTCCAGCCGTGCTTATTGGCCACTCGCTCGGCGGCGCCGTCGCCCTCACGCTCGCATTGGAGCATCCAGAGCAGGTACGGGCGGTTGTGCTGACGGACAGCCTGGGACTCGGCCATGAGATTAATTCTGAGCTGCTCGATCATATCGAAGCGCAGCCCAGCCAGGCTGAGGCGCGCAACCTGCTTGAGTTGTTCTTTCATGACAAGCGACACGTGCTGGAAAGTGGCGTCGATGATCTCTATCGCCAGCAGCAAAGCCCTGGCGCACACGAAGCGGTGCGGGCCATCGCCGCCGGCACAATGAACCGGGGTGGGCAAACCACCGACCTTCCAGAGCGATTGGGCAGCGTGAGCACTCCCGTGCTGATCCTCTGGGGAGCCGAAGATCAGGTCATCCCGGCGCGCCACGCGACCAGCGCATCGGAGAAACTATCTGACGTTCAGGTGAAGCTGCTCGCTGGTGCAGGGCATGTGCCGCAGATCGAGCAAGCTGAGCAGTTCACGCGGGCCCTCGATGACTTTCTGCGAGCGCTCCAGCCATGACTACGGTTGGTATCATCGCAAATCCAGCGTCAGGGAAAGATATCCGGCGTCTGGTGGCACACGGCTCGACATTCGATAACAACGAGAAGATCAACATCGTGCGGCGGGTGCTGCTCGGTCTGGACGCGCTGGGTGTCGAGCACGTCTACTATATGCCCGACAGCTATGCAATCGTCCCACGTGCGGCAGCACCCGTCGCGCTCCGTCTACAGCTCAGCGCGCTACCGATGCCTGTGCTCGCCATCCCCAGCGATTCCCTGGAGGCGGCACAGCGGCTTGAGGACCTTGGCGTGGGTTGCATTGTGACGCTCGGCGGGGATGGCACCAACCGCATTGTGGCCAAGGGCTGTGGTGACGTGCCCCTGGTGCCCATCTCGACTGGCACGAATAACGTCTTCCCGCAGATGGTCGAAGCAACGATCGCGGGACTGGCGGCAGGACTGGTCGCTACGCACGCTGTCCCCCACGCTGAGGTCGTGCACCGGAGGCCCCGGCTTGACATCTGGCTCAACGACGAGCTGCATGACCAGGCGCTCATCGACGTCGTCACCTCGACCGAGCAGTGGATCGGCGCACGCGCGCTGTGGAACCCGCACCAACTCTCAGAGATCGTGCTCTCACGCGTCTCCGCGACCGAGATCGGCATGTGCGGATTGGGAGGGCTGCTCTTTCCAGAGGCCTGTGGCACTTCGGAGGGAGTACACATTCGCGTCGGCGAAGGCGGGCGCTCTATACTGGCCGCGCTCGCTCCGGGCTTGATCCACGAGGTGCCCGTCACAGAGGCACATCTGGTCGCTGAACATGGGCGCGTGCGACTGCAGGCCCACACGACGGTGCTTGCGCTTGATGGCGAGCGTGAAACCGAACTCTCAGCGGTTGAGAGCAAGGTCGAAATAGTGCTCAACCCGGATGGACCCAGGGTGGTGCATATCGCCGAGGCGCTACGTGAAGGTGCGCGCCAGGGAATCTTTGACCTGAGCGTGGCTCGCTCCACAGACATGACCCGCAACGCCCCATTTCAGCCGCCCCTGAACTGATCTGCAGACGACTTTCCGCTCAGAACGCAAGACTATGTGCGCGCACCGGACGGCGTAGAGCGCTTTCGTCTGTTCGCCCGCTAACAGCAGTGAGCAGGAATCCGTGGCTCTTTGCGTTGTACTCTCCGAAGCGCGATAGGCCAAGATAGCTGCAAGCGGACCCTTGCGATGGGCATGCTTTGTGCGGGCAGAAGTAATGCATTTCCGGGCTGTGAACGGGTGTCTTTTCGCGGGGATTGTGGCTGCTATTCATGCCCTGATCAGATCGGATACAGGGCGTGTACACCTATTCTATACCTGCCTGTTCGCCAGTGAAAATAGCCGCATCGGCGTCTATGCAAGCAGCAATGTGCAGTGGACCTGGTGCGTGAGGATGAGAAGCCGCTGATGCTGGCATGCTCCTTCGCCTAACCACAGAGGGATATAACCCAGATGCGGGCAAGTAGTGACCGAGTGTGAACCTGCAGAGACGGCCAAGAGGTGGTCACGATGGAGGTCTTGCCTCGACAACTCGCGCAGGTGGGCGAGAACCAGCTCGTAGCTGCTCTCCCACTGAGGGATCGCGCATGTCTTCTCTCTAAGGTGCAGGTAGTCCAGTTGAGATACAGGCAAGTGGTACAGTTCAGCGGCGAGCGAATCGGCGTGGTGCACTTTCCCATCACGGCAGTTCTCTCGCTCATGAGTGTTATGTCTGATGGCAGCAGTACGGAACTCGGCATAGTTGGCAGCATGGGCATGGCTGGCCTGCCGGCGCTTCTTGGAACCTATGCGCAGCCGTTCGAGATGGTGGTTGTGGCTTCGGGCACGGCCTATCAGATGTCCGCCAGTACGCTCGATGAAGCTACTCACCACTCTGTGTCCCTGGAGAGTCTTCTTCTGCGCTACGCGCAGGTGTTTTTCAATCAAGTGGCACAGGGAATCGCGTGCACCAGCCACCACTCGGTCAGACAGCGTCTGGCAAGGATCTTGATGACCCTTCATGACAATACTCAGATGGATCGGCTACGTGTGACCCAGGAATTCCTTGGCCAGATGCTCGGAGTCGGTCGCCCCAGAGTCTCACTCGCCTCGACAGCATTGCAGCACGCTGGGCTTATCCAATGCAGCCGTGGCATTACCACCGTTCTTGATCGGTCCGGGTTGGCGGCCGTAGCTTGCGAGTGTTACCAGATCATTCGAGAGGAGTACGATCACCTGTATACACGCATGGCCAGCAACTAAGCGGTATCTGATGGCAGGCCACCAGAGGGTGCGCAGTCCATAGATGTACTCTTGCGGCACTCTTCTGATCTGTGCCACCTTCGTCGGTCTCCTGATTGTTCATACGCTGCGCGAACGCTCATGCTCTCTCTAGTTGCGAGGAGGTACGGACCTGTGAACACCGAGAAAGTGAGCGCTGCAGGGGCGATCCTGGGACGTCATGATAGATAGCTTCCGGAATGAGAAGCGCTCCACAAGGGCATTCACTCGCATCTAGAAGTATCCATGCAGGAGGACAATATGCAAGACGAGCAGCACATGGCGTTTGGTGAGGACGCACGACAGCTTATCCTGGATCTCACAGAGACGCTGGGTGAGATCATCAGCACGCTGCGCCAGGGAAGCCCGGTGCCACAACAGCTTATCGAGCGCGGAGAGCAGGTGTGGACAGCGCTCGATACGCATCCGATTGAGGACAGTGGGACGACTCAGACACTTTTGCTTGAGGGCGAAGGCAACTTGGAGCGCAAGATTCTCTACCGGCTGGAACACGGTGAGCCCATTGACGCAGAGACGCTGGATGCGGCTGAGAAGTGGATGCGAGAGGCGCGCCAGCTCGCATCCCCAGCCAGTCAGGGCCCGGACCAGACTGTGGATAGCAGCGGATAGTGCCGTGCTCAGCTAACGCTGCCTCCGGCCCTTGCGGACCTGGCCAATGGGCGCTCGAAAACTACTTCCAGGTGAGCAATCTGCCGGATTTATGAGAGCTGGCGCTACGACGTATCGCTGAGACGACCATGGCACAACTCGAGGCGCTGATGCGCGAGAGTGGCGTGGAGGTCGAGACGACCCCCTGGAAGGCCACAGTGACCTTGTAGCGATGTCTGCAGAAAGCGTGACAGCGTTGTGACATCGCTGTGCCATCTTGCGGCAAGGTGCAGGCAGATCAGGTGGATCAGGTAGATCAAACGGATCAAGCAGAGGGCGCGCAAGGGGGCATAAGGGGAACGTGCGTCGCAATTTCATCAGGTCCGTCGAGGAACACATGATCGTTTGATCCCGTGATCGTCGTGTTCTCCCTCACCGACGCTGTCGTCGGTCCCGCGCTTGCCCCGGTGTGGGCTTCCCTTGATGGCTAGTGGCTGAGTGCCACCACTCGTCGCACTCGTGACCACCTGGACTGACTGCACGATGGAGATCGAGAACGAAGGAGACGAGGCGCACAAGACGAGGCGCAGAGGAGGAAGCACCATGTCCACATCGCAACCGATCCCGCAACCACAACCGACCCCATCGGAGACCAGAATGGTCACTCCCATTGAGGTACTCTATCCCGATGCCGGTGATTTACACCTCCGCATCGCTGAGGGCGCCTGTCGCCTGAACATTGCCCCCGGAACGAGCGACGCCTGGATCCGCGGGTCCCAGCGCGACCCGTCTGGCTTGCGGCCGCTACATGTCAGCCAGGAAGGCGGCACGGTCAGACTGAGCGAGCAGCCAACCACGTCAGGTGTATGGGATTGGCTCCGCGCCGGTCACGGCTTCGCAGACGTTCCCGCGATTGACCTCGCGCTGGGCACAGCCAAACCCTTCCGTCTGACCGTCGAGATTGGCGCCAGCGAGAACCGGCTGGACCTGGGCGGCGTTCCCCTCAGCCGGTTGACGGTTAGACACGGCGCAGGCAAGACAGCGATCGACTTCTCCTCGCCCAATCCACAGCCGATGACCCTCATGGAGATCGGCGCGGGGGCTGGAAGCACGGAGCTGCGAAACCTGGCTAACGCACATGCTGCCGAGATCCTGGTCGAAGGCGGTATGGCCTCCTACACACTCGACTTCGGAGGCATCCTCCAGCAGGACACCCACACACGGATTACTGCGGCCCTCTCTTCAGTGGAGATCACCGTGCCGGCCACCACTGCCGCCAGGATCTCCACCGAGTCCCCGCTGGGCCACGTCGAGCTCGGCGACGGGTTCACCGCGAAGGAAGGCGCTTTCTGGACGCCCGCCGCAGTGGAAGGGCGCACGCCGACACTGACCATCTCCGCCAACGTGACGCTTGGCTCATTGTCGCTACGAGTCTCGTGAGCGCTGGGGTATCGGCATTCGCAGCACGTTCGGCATGTGGCAGGGGAACAGGATGCCGTTGGTGTCGTGCGCTGCATGGCGGGGGAGAGGGGTTCCCGCGTGATGTTGGCATTCGGGAACCCCTCTCCAGACTTCCATCTGGTCTGTAGCAGTCTCTAACGTCCCATAGCTGCCTGAGCGCTTACCTGCTCTGCTTCATCGCTTGTCTGGCCATATCCTGGGCGATGATCATCAGTGCTACGCCCGCCAGGCTTACATCTTTGACGAAGAACTCTCCCGTGACATTTAGCGCGGGGAACCCCACCTCCGAGTACATGGAGGAGGATTCGATGAAAAAGATGGAGAGTGTGCCGAGCAGAAACAGCAGGATCAGCACCCCGACAACACGCAGGCCGATGCCGATAAAGAGCAGGAGGGCCGCGAGTATTTCCAGACCCCCAAGGATATACACAAACGTATCAGAAGCCAGGAACGCATACGAGCCCGCAAGCACCCCCCTCACTGGACCAGGGTCGAAAAGCTTCGTAACGCCTAGCCAGAGAAACACAATTCCTAGCGTGACGCGCAACACGGGAGGTGCGATGACCTGGACCAGGTGAGAAATCCCTGATGCGGGAGGTTGCTGTGCCTGACTCTGGAAAGCGGTGTGTACGGTCATGAATACGTGCTCCTTTTCGACTCCTTCAGATAGAACATACAGTCGGAGGGGTGGTAGGCTCTTCCACGCTGCTTCCTCTGCCTATTCAGGTGGCCAAGAGGCTGCGATCGCGTGGCTAGTGGCTAAAAGCATCAATGAGGGAATAACCTGGCGGGTTCCCTTGCGGCGTATTCTGGCCCCCTCCTGGGGTAGCGGGTGTTGAGTTGCCGCCGCACGCGGCGAAGAACAACAACAAACTGCCAACGATCAGCAGGCAAGAGAGGGTGACAATGATGCGGTTGATGCGGCTTTTCCGCATGGCAAATGCTCCTTGACAGTGATGTACGGTGGTGTACCGTTGTGCTTCAGACAGGGCGATGTCTTCCTTCTCCCGAACCGAGATGAACACACATGGGGCAGCCCGGCACGTTTTGGGGGGATGGTTCTCAGTACCATCCAGGCGAGGTGGTGGTCGCGCTTCCGTGAAGAGAAGACGGCATCCCTGCCCAGGAACAGATCAGTCGGGTAACGCCTCTGTATGAGGGTTGCCGCTCTGCATCCTGCAAAAAAAGGTACGCCTGAAGGTTACGAGGGCGTCGTCGATACCTGCAGCGGCAATATGGTTCTACATCCCCTCCAACGCTCCCACGCCGCCACAGTTCCGTACCTCAAGCTAACGATCTCTCCACCGTCAGATGCTCAATTGGTTCTCCGGCAAGGAGTGCATTGTGGATAGGATACGGCAGATCGAGCAGATCGATGGGGCGGTGCGTGGGGCGAAAGCGGTGCGGTTCGCTTTGGCGAATCCGTACATGCGGGATAGTGAAAGCACGTTGTGGACGTGCGCGGCTGCATCGGGCAGACAGCCGTTTCACGCTGTTTCCTACTTCGCTATGTTGATGCAGATCGACCAATGCGGGCAAGCACTCGCTCAAGTATGGCTAGGAAAGTAGCAAGTTGGTCCGCTGAAAGGTCGCCAAACAACGCATCTGCTGCTTCCCGCCGTTCCGCATCCATGCGCGCGGCAGCCTTCATCCCTGTCTCCGTCAAGCTGACGAGCGTCGCGCGGCGATCGGTTGGGTGTGGGCTGCGCGCCACCCAACCCTGAGCCTCAAGGATGTCAACCAGGCCAGTCACGTGGCGCGGTGTACAACGGAGGGCCTGGCTGAGTTCACGCTGTACCATTGGCCCCTGCTGATGGAGCACGAAGAGCACCTCTGCGCGTGCCGTACTTAAACCCCGCTCTTCCAGCGCGTGCTCCATCATGTCGCCCAGCCGTCCGGCAAGCTCGAACACACGGTCGAGCGCCACGATGTGCTGAGGCATGTCCGCCATATGCGTCATAGTACCCCCTTCGCAACGCCGCACCCTGTAGTGTAGCATTTTCATTGTGAATAATGTACACTATGTCCTATGTTCACGTCAATCAGCATCCCTGGAATGCGACAGCAGCCAGGAAGCGACAAGAACGGAGAGGAGCCGGCAGATGCCGCCAATGCCCTCAATGCACCCGATGCGTACGACCGTTCAACGTGCGATCTCGCCCGCAGGCGATCCTGCCTGGCTGGTTCGTGGCTACGACACCATCAAACAACTGCTCACCGACCCGCGGCTGGGCCGATCGCATCCCGATCCCGCGCACGCCTCCCGCTATTCAGAGGCGGTGATCTTCGGCCAGCC
>DASUWS010000161.1:0-4635 GCA_036378295.1 Ktedonobacterales bacterium | reverse complement strand
AGGCTACGCCAGCCCGTATTCGCCTTTGGCCAACATGTCGGTGCCCGACCACATCCGGTCGAAGACGCCCACCGCCTCGGCGGGAGTCATGGCGCGTGGCTGGCAACGATCCTGGTCGAGCGTCGCCACCCAGCGGACGCTGACGAGGCTCGTGCCGCGCCAGTACAGGTGGAGCAGGAAACCCTCCAGCGTCGGGCGTGACCAGTCCTGATCGAAGATGAAATTGCCGAGGGCGTAGATAATCAGCTTTCCCTTGTATTCCTCAATCGCCTGCACCCAGTGTGGATGTACCCCCAGGACCATGTCGGCACCACCGTCGATGGCTGCGCGTGCGGCATCCTGCTGCTGGCGTATCGGATCTTTCGTATATTCGATGCCCCAGTGGAAGTAGGGAATGACGAGATCGGCTTTCTGCCGGGCCGCGGCGATGTCTTTGGGCAATCGGGTGAGATCAACCGGAGCAAGTCCCCATGACGACGCGGTGGCAAACGGCCCCTGTGGTACTGGCGGCACCATGCAATAGCCGAGCATGGCGACCCGCGTGCCTTTCGCCGTGACGACGGCTGGCGCGCATGCCTCGTCCAGATTGTTGCCGCCGCCACAGACGCCGATGCCCTTGCCACGCAGCTTTTGCAGCATATCCATGAACGGCGTATAGCCCGGACCGTTGGCGTGGTTGTTGGCGACTGTCAGCATGTCGAATCCGGCATACTTCAGCCCGTCGATTGCCGCTGGCTTCGAGACGAAGGTGAACGTCGAGGGGTCGGTTGGAATGGGAAATTTATCCGTCAGGGTACATTCCAGGTTCGCAACGCGCAGATCGGCGCTATCAAGCTCGTTCTTGATCTTACGGTAGGGATAGAGATAGTCGTTGTAGGCAACCATTTTGTTGTTGACCCCACGCCCCAGCATGATGTCGCCAACCGCTACCATATCCATAACAGGCGTCGTGCTGGCCAGTACAGGTCCCAGCGACCGCGCCAGCGCCTTCACATCGAGTCCCTGCTGTACCAGCGTTTCTGAGACACCGAGCTGCAAGGTGAAGGGCGTGAATGGCGCAGGGTGTTGCGTACCGCGTTGCTGCGCCGGGTAGACGTTGTCCACGCCGAGATTCTTCACACGCCAGTCAGCCAGCTCAACGGGGGCCAGCGCGATGCTGCCAGGAAGCCCGCGCACCTGTTGCAGCAGATCGCTCGCAGTTGCCACTTTCGTCGCGCCGCCCGGAATCGTCATGCCATCGGGCAACGCGAGGCCATCGAGGGCGATGATCTTCACAGGCAGGCTAGACGGAGCGCCTACCGACCGCCAATCAGTGACGCTCCCATCGAGCAGTCCGCGCGCCTGGTCGCGTGTCACGCCGTCAATGGGAACACGCATATGCGCGAAAGCCGTCGCGGGGCTGAGGCCAATAGCCGTGCCTTGATACCTGGCTGGGAGCGTGCCATAGGTCACGATCAGGTCTGGCTTGGAATCCGCGCTCGTCACAACCTGTGCCTGGGAGATTCCGGCATGCCCGCTGCCGAGTTGCGTGGCGATGGCATTGGCGATATCGGTTGGCACCGTGTTATCGGCGTAGAGAATCGCCGGGCGGTGCAGCACAAACGGTGTGGCGGTTGGGATGGGCTGCTTGGCAACCGCAGGAGCACATGCGGCCAGGGCTACTGTCGCGGTGGCCGCCGCTCCGGCTGCTAATAGCTCGCGGCGGGTGAGGAGTGGACCGCCGGTGCTCTGTGTCTGTGACTTAGCGGGTGCTCCCTGCCGCGCCCGCTCGTGTTGCTGCTCCTCGTCTGCCATGCACTATGCCCCCTCCCATACTCAACCATCAACGCCAGTTCGCCGTGGGCTTGAGCTACAGAATACAGCATTGGCGCATAAGTGAGGAGCCAATCGGTACTGGATGGTTGAAGAGCGCCGAGAGTTGCCGAGCGTTGCTGTGTGGGACTACCGGGCTACATATCCTCGAGCTGCTCGCGCAGATCGGCCCGCAACGCCTCCAGGCGATCCAGTCGCGCGCGCAGGAACGTTTCCATCTCGTGGAGACCAGCGAGCTTCTCCTCGACCAATTGCAACTGGTGACGAGTCAATTCGTCTGAACGGTCGAGCCATGCCAGCTTCTCATGGGGATCGGCGTCCTGCCGCCAGGCCTGGCGAACCCGCTCGCGCTGTTCTTCGGCGTCGGCCAGTTCGCGGATTTCCGCCAGCGAGAAGCCAAGCAGCTCTTTCAGCCGCTTGATGCGCTCCAATTGCCGCACGTCCGCCTCGCTGTAGAGACGGTATCCGCCCTCAGTGCGCGTTGGCGGGCGCAGAACGCCGATCTCTTCGTAATAACGCAATGTTCGTTTTGTCAGTCCCGTGCGTGCCGCCACCTGCTCGATCCGCTGATAGCTTGCCTCGTCATCAGTATGCTGCTCAGAGAGTGTTTCGTCCAATGGTACAGGTTGATGTGACATCATTTCTAGTGCCTCAATCTCTCTCGCATGCGCGCCTTCCCTCACGATGCCATCACTCAGGCTTATAGGTGTCAGATTTGCCAGGGCAGTATCCTCATCGTTGCATTCATACGGTTGGCTGGGGGGAAGATGCTTCCCGCGCATGCTACTCACATGTAATCGTATAACACATTGACGTGAACGTCAATGTTGCCATGGATGCCGCTGTCGCCTGTGCTCTGCGCGCTGCGGCGATGTAACAGGCGAGCGCTATCTTGCTGCTCCTGGCCAGAGCATCGTGGTACGTGATGCATCAAGGTCACGCCGTGTAGCACGCGAGCACGCGAAACCCCCTCCTGGCATGGGGAGGGGGCAACGGGGCAATGGGGCAACGCGTGTCGCGAGCGCCGTAAGCGCTGGCCCTGGTCTGGGCTATGGCTGGCCCTATTACCTGGCTTTCGCGGTGCTATCCCTGGACTCCTGTTGCTGCATGCGCTCAGTCGCGGCGGTCGGCACGATGAATAGCGGCAGCTTGGACTTGCGCGCAACCGCTATTGTGACACTGCCGAGCAGGAAGCGCGCCAGACCCGTTCGCCCATGAGTGCCCATCACCAGGACACTCTCTGGCTTCGACTCCGCCACAGCCAGAATGACTTCGGCTGGAACGCCATTGTGGAACATCGTCTGCACGGAGACATTTTCGGTTCGCTCCAGATGGTCCCGCAACTTGCTCAGATACTCGTGAGCTTCGCGTATCTCCGCCTCGTAGGTATCACCTACCAGTGCGTAGGTCTCTGTACCCGCGGCAACTACCTGCACTGGCGGAATCACGCGGAGCAGCAGCAGCGTGCGATCATAGCGGCGCGCAAGGCGTAAGGCCAGCGGAAGCGCTTTCTCGGCGAGCGGGCTGCCATCCAGCGGCACGATTACCTGCGCTCCCCCGAACTTGAGCAGTTCTGGCGCCTGCTCTGTCGATGCCGTCGGGACTACCAGCACTGGGGCCGCTGTGCGCCCCAGCACGTTTGCCGTGACGCTGGGACGCCGTAAGCCCTCCAGCAGCCCGCGTGGCTGGGGTGCCAGGACGATCACGTCCACCTTGTCCAGGTCGGCGGCGGTGGCGATGGCCGGACCCGCTTTCCCAAACTCAGTGACGACGTGAGCATTGATGCCCGCCTCGCGGAGCGTGCCCGCGATGATTTCCAGCCGGTTATCAATAGCAATCTCATGCATGACTGATGCGTCTGACGGCTCGACGTGGAGCAGAAATACCCGCGCCTCAGGAGAGGTAGCCAGTTCGCGAGCGAAGGGAATTGCTTCCTCTGCGCGTTTTGTACCGTCCAGCGGAACCAGAATGCGCCTGAACATCGAACGACTCCTTCCCTCTTATCCCTGGGCAACGTATTACCTGGCACCGCGTAGGTTTATTCCCTGGTCAGGGCTTTCCCTGCATATGCCATTCCTACCCGTGTCAACGTATGCGAACTGCATGGTGTGACCGTATCGAAGTCAGCATGGATGCCTTCCTACGGCCACTCCACACCCACAGCATAGGGGTTGGGCATCACGGTTTGCTCACGCGGCGATGCCCGGAATATCACATTCGCGTCACGTACGAGACGGCCAATACATCGCGGTACGCACCTTGCGCTGGCCTCACACCGGTTCTCAGCCATATCAGGCGTATGGCAGCGGAAGGAGCAGGCTATGTCTTCCCGGCGCGCCGACACCGAGCGGGCCGCGATTGCCGCTGGTGCGCAGCGTACGTCTCCTCGGCGTACAATAGGGGCGACAGCAGTATATGGCAAATATCCCACCACGCCGAATGAGGAGGGTTACTACCATGGATATGAGCAGGCTTGACCGCACACAGGCAGCGCCGAATCCCGCGATGGCACAGTGGTTCGCGGGAAACGTACTCTTCCAGCAGCTTGTGCAGGGAAGCGATCCCGAGCTGCTGGCTGTCTTCTTCGAGGCGGGTGCGCGCACGCGGCCACACATCCACCACGACGACCAGACGCTCTATTTCGTGGAGGGCCAGGGGGTCGTCGCGACGGAGGATGATATCGTTCGCGCCGACGCGGGTGATATCGTCACCGTCCCAAAGGGCGTTTGGCACTGGCACGGCGCGACGCCAGACGCCCCAGCCGTTCATATCTCGATCAAGCGCCCCGGTCCGACCGATTGGGATGTTGACGAAAAGAACTGG
>DASUWS010000160.1:0-2686 GCA_036378295.1 Ktedonobacterales bacterium | reverse complement strand
GGCGTCATCTCGATGCCCATCGCCCGGCAGTAGATCGACACCTTGCCAAAGAAGATGAGGAGCGCCTGCAGGTAGATGTCCAGCTGCATATCTACGGGCACCTCGAAGCCGCCGCGATCAATCGTCTTCCGCATATCCTCGTCAGAAAACCCTTCGACCATCGCCTTCATCTCGGCGTCCATCGCCTGATACCACGCTTTGAGCTGCGCCACACTGCTCTCGATCCCAGAGGTCTCGTTGTGGTACGACCAGTCCTGCGTGAACGTCTTGAGCGACTGGATGTATGCGTATTCGACATCGCCCGACTCGCGGCACAGCGCGCCAAGTGTTACGTTCGCTCCGCCCGGATTGAACGACAGGTTCTCGTCACTCAACGCGTCGAGTAGCTGTATCCGCATGCCATGCGTGCCCTCGATCCACGACCATTTCTCCTGGAAATAACGATTCACTACTGCCTCCTCTTCGCCATGCGTGAAGAACATCTTTTCTATGTCTCATGGTAGTTTGCTGGTAGCATCGCGTATAGTAAAAACGCGCCACAGCACACCGAACATGGGCGGTCAATGGTCAGTAAGGAGTACGGATGGCGGAGAGCACGGGGGAGACTGGCATACAATCGCGCCTGACGACGGCGCGCGGCATCTTGAAGCCAGCGGCGCTTGAGCGGAAGTTCCACCTCGCGCGGCTGGCGCCCTCGCCAGACCTGCACCCTTTCGTCGAGCACTACTGGATCGTCTCATGGGATTTGCGCGGGCAGGAGCCGCATACCCAGGAGACGCTACCCTATCCATGCGCGCATCTCGTCTTCGAGACGAAGAACACGCACGTCTATGGTGTCATGACGGGCAAGTTCAGCCGCAAGCTCGAAGGGCAGGGGCAGGTGCTCGGCATCAAGTTCCGCCCAGCGGGATTCTATCCGTTCCTCGGTCGCTCGATGCGCCTGCTCACCAACCGCACCCTGCCATTTGAGGAGGTATTTGGCGGGCGTTGCGACGAACTGGAATCCGTCATCCTCACGCAACATGATGAGTGCGCGATGGCCGCGCTGGCTGAGCGGTTTCTGCGGGCGCGGCTTCCCGCGCCTGATGAGCGCATCACGAGCCTGAACCAGATCGTCGCCAGCATCGCCGCCCAACGCGACATCACGACGGTGGATGATGTGCTGGCTCGCTGTGCAGAGAGCACGATCAGCAGGCGAACACTCCAGCGGCTCTTTAGCCAATACATCGGCGTCGGCCCGAAGTGGGTCATTCGCCGCTTCCGGCTGCACGAAGCCGCCGGGCGCATTGACGAGGGCACTCATGTGGATCTGGCGCGTCTCGCGATAGAGCTTGGCTACGCCGACCAGATGCACTTTATCAAAGATTTCAAAGCCATCGTCGGTGAGACACCCGGAGCATACGGCATGAAGCGCGTGACCACGTCATGAGAAGGGATGCTCGTCCTCGCGGCGCTCGATGGGACGCAGCCAGAGCGAGACGTGCGTCGGGTGCATCGTATCTTTCACCACCTGGAGCACCTGATCCGTGAGTGTCTGCAGCTCCACCTCCTGCCGCAGAGTCACCGCCAGCCGTTCCAGTGTGCGCGCGACGTCGTAGCGGTGGCGGTAGAATCGCCGGTCAATGCCCCGCTGGATGCGCTGGCGCAGTGGCTGGAAGAGGGCAACCGCGAGCAGGGTGGAGGCGATGATGGCCAGCGGTGATGTCCCCTGGATGCCGGTTATTGCCTGAATGAGCGCCTGCGCACTGAGCACACTGACGAAATAGATGGCGAAGAGGACACCTGTCAGCGAGCCATAGACCAGCGTGCGATTGATGAGCAGATCGATGTCATAGAGCCGGTGGCGCAGAATCGCGATGGCCAGCGTTACCGGCACCAGCAACATAACGCCATAACTGACCGCCAGCAGCGCGGGATTACCATAGGAGAGCGGCTCGACCTCCGGAAGGATCAGCGGCGTCAGGAAGGTCAGCGCCAGGAAACCGCTGAGTGCGATGACCACCCCAAAAACGACCCACTTCGTCTGCTGGCGCTGTACCGTCCCGGAGACATGACGATAGCGATAGGTCTGAGCAATCACGACCGAGAGCACGAAGCCCAGAAACCCGACAGCCTGGAGCAGCGGCGGATACCGCATGGGATCGAGCGATGAGCCTGGCGCAAAGAATTCTGGGATTTGCGGCACAATCCAGGCGATGGCAACCCAGCGTGTCCACCGCGGCACGAAGTGACCATCGGGAAAGAGATAGCAGAAGAAGCTGAGGCATGCCGATCCCAGATAGCGCAGCGACATGACCGGGAACCACCAGGCTGGCTGCATGGCCGCCAGCGCGGCGGGCGCATCGGGAAAACGTGCCGCACCGAACGTCACGAGGGTGAATGCGGTGAAGAATGTCATGCGATCAGGCGTTCCGCGCCAGATAAGCAGCACGGCGATTAGGCACCAGAACGCGCTGGAGACTATGTTAAGCGCCACCATAGCGGCAACGTACGCGTCCAGCGGCAGTCCCATCCGGGCGAGCATCCTGGCCTGTTCGGGGGTCAATTGCCCGTTCGCGCAGGGAGCGGCAGGGCACAGGGTATGTATCTGTGCGGCGTAGTCCGGGAGGCTGAGCACGAAGATGGTGAGCGTCAACAGCGCCACGGCAACCCAGAGGACACGCGCGATGCCATGCCAGGCGGCGGG
>DASUWS010000159.1:0-26333 GCA_036378295.1 Ktedonobacterales bacterium | reverse complement strand
CTTCAGGCCGCTGAAGCTGAAGTCCCAGGTGCCGTTGAGCCAGGCACGCGGCAGCCGGAACGGATTCTTGCGCGATGGGTCTCGTTCGGCGGCGGCGCGCTGAATCGCCGGGCCACCGGGATACCCCAGGCCCATCACCCTCGCCACCTTGTCGAACGCCTCGCCCGCCGCATCATCGCGCGTCTGGCCGAGCAGATCGTAGCGCCCGTGCTGTGGAATGGAGACTAGCTCGCTGTGCGCGCCAGAGATTACCAGCGCCAGCAGAGGAAAGCGTGGATCGCCGGGCCACTCGTCCGTATCGGGATGCGTGGGAATCGCTCCAGGGTTGGCGTCTTGTGGGCGGAGCCAGTTGGCGTAGATGTGCGCCTCCAGGTGGTTGATGCCGACAAAGGGCACTCCCCGCGCCAGCGCCAGCGCCTTGCCGCCCGTCAGGCCAACCAGCAGCGAGCCAGCCAGCCCCGGCCCGTAGGTCGCGGCGATAGCGTCGATCTCGTCCCATGTGACCGATGCCTCGCGCAGCGCCGCCTCGACGACGGGGATGAGCGCGCTCAACTGATGGCGTGATGCCACCTCAGGCACGACGCCGCCATACCGCTGATGGATGCTGGCCTGAGACGCGACGACGTTGGAGCGGATGATGCGCCCGTACTCGATGACTGCCGCGCCAGTCTCATCGCAGGAGCTTTCGATTGCCAGAATTCGCATGAGGGTCGTTTCCTGTCGCCAGTATGGTGTGTGGGATGTGGATATCAGGCAAGCTGTGCCGTGCCGCTCGCGCCACCCTTGTCCTTGTCGTCGCCCTCAGCGGCCAACCGCTTCTTGAGCGCCTGGCTCAGCATGAAGTACTGCTCGCGGTAGCGGTTCGACATGATGTCGTCGGTCCACATGATAAGCGCGTCTTCCTGGTTATCGCTGTAGTAGCGCCGACGAATGCCCGCCTCGCGGAAGCCATACTTGCGGTAAAGATTCTGGGCAACTGTATTGGAGACCCGAACTTCCAGCGTCACCTGACGCGCGCCGATGTCATAGGCGATATCGAAGAGTGAGGTCAGCAGCAGCTCGCCCAGGCCACGATGACGGAAGTCGGGATGGGTCGCGATAGTGGTGATGTGGGCTTCGTCCACCATCAGCCAGAGGCCAGCGAAGCCGACGATATTGGCAATCTCCGGCGGGAGTGGCATTGACGGTCGCCCCAGCAGCGAGAGCGGGAAAGGCCGCCGTCCCGCATCACCCGACCCATCGTCAGCGCTCGCGTGAACGGGCATCTTCGTATCGCGCACGACGACATAGTGCGCCAGGGGATTATCCTGCAACTCCTTGCGATATGAGCTTGCAGGCCATGTTGAGGGATAGGCGAGCTTCTCGATCTCGATCACACGCGGAATATCGTTCAGCGTCATCGGGCTAACGACGTAGCGCATCTGCTGATCCCTCTCCTCCCGGCGCATCCTCGCGCTGCGGTACCTCCGCGACGCCCTCTGGCGCCGGTAGTCCTCGTCGTGTGCTGGTCGTAATCGCTGGCCGCCGGAGATAAAGCGGCTCCAGCGCCACAGGCTCATCATACCGCTGCTGGGCTATCCGTGCCAGCGCCAGTTCCGCCAACCAGCTTGCCCGGCGCGCTTCCAGCACGGGAGCACTCCGATAGCGGCGGCCGAGTGTGCTCGCCAGCGCCGCGCGCGTCGCGGGGGCCATCTCACCACAGAAGTACGCCCCGCTTTCGCACTGGGCCGCAAGCTCCGCGGCTGTCACCACCGCATAGCCATCGACTGGCGCCCAGCGGGCGGCTTCGGGCGCTGTGGCATCATACGTAGCGGAGTACACCTGACCACGTCCTGCCTCCAGTATAGCGCAAATCGTGCCGCCGATGGCGCTGTGTCCCCAGGCAATGACATCCAGCGTTGGCACACCCACCAGCGGCAGGCCACGCGCGAAGGCAAGCGATTTCGCCATTGCCAGGCCCACACGCACGCCATTGAAAGAGCCAGGGCCGAGCGCCACCGCGACGCCCGTCAGATCGGCCATCGTAACACGCGAGGTCGCGAGCAGCCACTCGATCCGCTCCAGAAGCTCGGTGCTGTGACGCTGCCCTACCTGCCAGGTTAATTCCGCGATCAGCCGCCTATCGTCCGCCGTGGCCGGGGCCGTGCCCGCTACAAGGGCAAGGCTGGCAATGCTGGTGGAGGTATCGAACGCGAGCAGCATAGGTTCAACGCCCTCCCTCAGCAGCAGCCACAAATGCCCGCAGCAATGCTTCTCCACGTTCTCCCGTGGCGGAGGAGGTCAACGTCCGCTTCGTCACGCCGTCTGGCGTGATGACAATGCGCAGCCAGCTCGCGGGCCAGGGAGTCGCGCCATCAGCTGCCACGCCGCGATCCGCCCATTCGACGACGCAAACGCCCTCGCCGCCGAAGTAGTCCTCGAAACCGAGCGCGAACAACTCTTCCGGATCTTCGATGCGGTATAGATCGAAGTGATAGAGCGGCAGACGCCCTACATACTCTTTGAGGAGAGTGAATGTCGGGCTATTGATCGTTTCAGGGATCTCCAAACCCGCGCCGATGCCCTGCGTCAGCGCTGTCTTGCCCGCGCCAAGCGGCCCTTCCAGCAGCACCACGTCTCCGGGTCGCAACAGGCCGCCGAGCAACTTGCCGAGCCGGTACGTGCAGGCGGCGCTTTCGCTAGAGAGCGCCACAGCGGACGCCGCGGGCCGGTCAGGCCTGGCAGCCATAGCAACACTCCTTCTCGTTTCGCTTCAGCGCAGGTAACTCGCCTCGCCCTCAGATCCGTTCGCCAGGAAGAGATGCACCGGCGAACGTGCCGGGAACAGCGCGAACAGGATTGTGTAGCGCCGTACGTGATATTATAGCGCAACGACCAATGGCACCGTGTATGCACACATCACCATGTAGCCCGGCAATGGCCTTGACGTGTACCCTTGCGCGGGCTACACTTCATTTTGTGAACCAATTAGGCTGGTCGTCCTGTCACCCAGCACGAGAGCGTTCAGAGATCTCACGATACACTGAAGAAAGCCGCACGCTATGCCGCAGCCACCATCACTTACCGAACGCGCTTCACAGAATGGCGCATACCGGGAGACTATGCCCGCGCCGACTGAGACGCGAGCGCCAGTCGCCGTCCCACGCAAGCGCACCCGCTGGCCCGACGATATCGACGTTATCTTCGAGAAGGACCCAGCGGCGTGCAATGTCTTCGAAGTGCTGACCTACCAGGGATTGCACGCGGTCCTGCTGCACCGGCTCGCGCACGCGCTCTACATCCGCAACGTGCCCTTCGTCCCACGGCTGATCTCGCAGATTGCCCGCCTGATCACGGCAGGCATAGAGATTCATCCCGGCGCGCGAATCGGACGGCGATTCTTCATCGATCATGGCACAGGTGTGGTGATCGGTGAAACGACGGAGATCGGCGACAACGTGATGTTGTATCATCAGGTCACGCTCGGCGCGACAGGCTGGTGGAAGCATCGTGGGGATGGGCGTGTCAAGCGCCACCCGACGGTTGAAGACAACGTGACGATTGGCGTGGGCGCCTCGGTGCTCGGCCCCATCACCGTAGGACGCGACAGCAAGATCGGCGCGATGGCGCTCGTGCTCGAATCGCTGCCGCCGCATTCGGTGGTCATGGCGCAGCCCGCCCGCCTGCAGATTCGTCCCGGCTCGGCCATGGAGCTGGAGTCGCAGTGGGACGAGGATGCTGGCACCGACTACGTCATTTGAGCAGGATGAGGATGAGGCATATGAGTTCGGAGGCGTCCGTGCCGGAACAGCATCAGGGGGTCAAACTGGTCGAGCGGGGCGTCACGGTTCAGGGTGTGCGCGTAGCCTCAGCGATGAACGATACCTCACGCGCCATGCTGGCCCGTGTTCCGCTGATCGTTCTTCCCGCCGCTGCCTTCTCCTGGCAGGATTACGCCTCCATCCTCGAACACTTCGCCTCTGAGCGGCGTGTCTTTGCCCTCGATTGGCCCGGCTTTGGCAACTCCGAGAAGCCCGCGCCCGATAGCTTTACCTATAGCGCTGCGAGCTATGCCGATGTGCTTGCCGGGTGGATGGATGGGCTGGGAATCGCCCGTGCCGTCTTGCTGGGCAATGGTATCGGCGCGACCGCCGCGCTCCTGTATGCGGCGTCGCACCCACAACGTGTGCTTGGGCTGGCGCTCTCTGGACCGCTTGGCTTTGGCGCTGGTGGGCGCTTCGCCCGCATGGCGGGTCGTTCGCTCAGCCATCCATCGTGGCTTCGCCGGCTGGAGCCGATTCTCACGTCTCTGGCGCTCGGACCCACGACGCCACTGACAACCGAGATTGCCCAGGGGCGGCGCGAACAACGAGCGGCTGACGATTATCCCGCGTCCGTCGCCGCGTTCGCCGCCCTCTGGCGGAGCCTGGAGGGGTGTCGCGAGGAGCTGGTAGCGCGAGCGCACGAGGTGACGGCGCCCGCGATTGTGCTGCGCGGCACGATGGATACGCTGGTGACAGAGGCCGACGCGCAACGGGCGACGGATGCGCTGGGCGCGCATGGGGGCGTACGCATCACGCTTCCTGACGCGGGACACCTACCCTTCCTGCAACAGCCGGGACCGTTCTTGCGCGCGGTCGGTGGCGTGCTCAACACCGCCGAGGCCAGCGCCACCTCAGCATCTTGATCATCCTGGCTCCATCTTCTCCCCCTTTTCATATATCTCTCGTATCGTGAGAGATATTCACCGCTTGCTACGTATCTCCATCAGCAAGGTTGGGAAGCTATCAGAAGATATCCGGCTTGGTTCTTGGCGTTTACCCTCTCCCCGCGTCGGGGAGGGGAGCCAGAAACGCCTGGGTGTAACCCTCCCCCTGGGAGGAGGCAGACGCGCGAGCCAACAGGCTCGGAGCGCGTCGAGCGCGTGCAGCGGCTGCGTCCCATCGGAGGGTGGCCCGCAGGACCGGGAGGGGGCAGAGACCAACACCTCAAAGGTAGTGAGCACTTACACATGACATTCAGGTTGTACCCGGATCGCAGCCGGCTCAAGCGCGTTGGGGCCGTGATGGTCGCCGTCTGTACGGTAGCGGTATTCCTCGCATGCGGCGCTCCCAGTATCGTTCATCTCGCGAATGCGCCCGCCGATAAACTCAGTCTGTCACTGACACTCACCAACGCCCTCATCCCATCCGCACGCGTCGCTATCGAGGTACGATTGAGCGACACCTCGGGCAATCAGGTGGTGTTGGCGAAGGACCAGACGCTGCGTATCAATGGCGTCGCGCTGGACACCTCCCACCCGCCCAAGCTCTACGACGCCTACACGATGACCGTGCCGCGGGCGCCACTGGGAGGCAACTACACGGTGGTCTATACGGACGAGCGCGGCCAGCAGACTACGGTGGTTATTCCCGCAGTCCAGCACGACCTCGCCATCACCTCGCCAGCAGCCAATGCGCGTGTACCAATCCCTCAGTCCACCGCCACATCGAGGGCATCACTTACCGTGCGCTATTCTGCGGCCTTCGACGAGGCGACCCTCCCGGTTCCCATCAGCAAAAACGGCTACCGGCCACCCTATGAAGCGACTGCCTACGGTTCCTGCAAGACCGCCGGGAATAGTGGAACCCCGGCATCCGATCCGCGCTGCGTGATTGTCGCCAATTATCAGCAAGATGACTCAGGCAGCATCACGATAACCGACAAGGTGGATTACGCACCGAAATTCAGGTTCGACAACCTGACGCCCGGGTCGGGCATCATCTCCGTTGACGCGCACATGGCTCTGGTCATGCCGCCAGAAGGTTTCTCCACACTCGCCGTGACGTTTGTCGATGAGACGTCTATTCCCATTACATGGGTCTAGTCTGATACCGGGTCCGTCCGGACATTGCTGGGCGCCTGCTGCAATTGCGTTCGCGGATGGCGTATACAGATGTCAAAGGGCGATTAGTCCAGAGAGGAGGAGAGCGGGTTCCATGGCAACCTATGCCCTCTATACACCGCCAAAGAAGCCACGCGGCCTCCTCAAGTGGGGGTTCAAGCTGCCTATCGCTCTCTATCGCGTCCGGCTCGGCTGGCTGCTGGGCCATCGCTTCCTGCAGCTGACGCATCGTGGGCGCAAGACCAGCGCGATACGCCAGACCGTGCTGGAAGTCGTCCATTACGATGCCGCGACGAACGAAAGCGCGGTCGTCTCGGCCTATGGTGCAAAAGCCGACTGGTATCAGAATATTCAGGCATCCCCGCCTATTGAAGTGCGAACCGCTAGGAGCCACTTCACGCCACAGTATCGTCTGCTTGACCCTAGCGAGCGCTTCACCGTGCTGGATACTTACCAGCGGCGCTACCGCCATGCATTTCGCGCCGTGATACGCTTCCTCGGCTATGACTATGATGGCTCCGAGGTGAGCCTCCGGGCGCTGGCGGATCAGGTATTGATCGTCGGGTTCCGTCCACGGCAGGAGTCTACTCACCGTTAGAGCGAGAGCAATGTCGCCCCCAGCGGACAATGTCCTCTCGCCCGGCACGTCCATAAGATGACAGGCGCGCGGCTGACTCTGGAGACGCGCTTATCGTGTATCGCTGGCGGCGACACGCGCCTTCACACCTTTGGTTTTCGGAGCCATCAGCGCCTGCTGCTGTGGTGTCGGGCGAGCGGCCCCTGGCTGGCCCGCCGAGAATTCCTGATAGGCTTCCGGGTCGTCAGCCGATTGCTTGCCCGCCTCGACGATGGCAAAGCGCTCAGCCAGCCCCCCCGCCAGGGTCAGCGATGCAGCGGCCACCGTGATAGCCCGCCCCATCGGGCGCCCGCGCAACTGCGCCGGAAGCCGGAGCGCCACTGGCGCCAACATACCGCCGCCGACAGCGCCAATGCGATAGACCATGCCCCACGTGCCACTCCGGAGGGGTTTGCCAATGGTTGGTGGCGTCATCGCCTCGCGAGCAACCTCCAGACCGATCTGCGCCACGCCACTAATCGTCGCCACCATCTGAATCTCGGCCCGTGCTTTGTCGTCTTCGGGCGTACCACGACGGAGCACGGCTGTCAGCGCCAGGGCCGCCGC
Organism: Ktedonobacterales bacterium; assembly: GCA_036378295.1. Taxonomy (GTDB): domain Bacteria; phylum Chloroflexota; class Ktedonobacteria; order Ktedonobacterales; family JADMIN01; genus DAHUXT01. The sequence goes on along the minus strand of DASUWS010000159.1, from coordinate 19,287 downwards.
ACCACAAGCCAACGTCGTCGCCAGAAAGAACGGCCCCAGCAATACACCCGCCGTGGCCCACAGCGGTATCGCCGTGGCCGCCAGCAGGATACCCGTATAGCCCCCAAGCCCCACGCCAAGCGCCGCCTGCAACAGCGAGAGTGGTTTGCTGGGCAGGAGACGCGCCAGCCGTCCCAGCCAGCTCTCGCGCCGGAGAATGAAGTTATCTTCGGCGGCCTGATGCGCCGCCTGCGCGCCAGATACGAGGCCGAACGAGAGCAGAACCCATGTGCCAACACTCAGTGGTGAGCTGGCCTTGAAGACACGCAGCATGTGATGGAAGCGCTGGGGACGCCCCAGATCAATGATGAGCAGTAGCGGACTGATCATCGCCGCGCCCAATGCGATGTAGCGCGCCCGGCGTACCGTCGCCCGGTGTCGCTGCCCGCCGATCAGGTCGGCCAGCCCACCAATCAGCGCAACTCCGCCGCCAACACCGCCAATGAAGAAGTAGAACGGGATGAACCATCGCCACGTAGGCTTCTTGATCATCGGGCGATTATAGTAGGTAGCGCCTGCCGTTTGGGGTGTCTGCCGCATCTCCATCTCCGCGACACCACCGCCCTGCCGCTCATGCATCTGGCGGTCGCCCTGGAGGGTGGTCTGGCCGTCCCTTCGCCCCTGTCGTCCGCGATCCATCATGATCTTCGCCTCCCGCCAAGCAGCGTCAGCGCCGTCGCCGCGCCAAGGGCCAGCCCAGCCAGCGCCGTCGCCAGATATTTCGTGCCAATCTTCGCCTGGGGCAAATGCGGCGTTTCTGGCAGGTTATAGACCTCGGGCTGGTCTACCAGCAGAAAGAAGGCATTGAGCGGCCCAACGCTGGTCTGCTCATCCACACCATAGAGATATGCGTCAGTCACGCCCCGCGCGTGCAACATCCCTACCCGCTCGCGCGCCTGCGCGTGCAACTCCTCGATCTCGCCAAACTGGATGGATTGCGTCGGGCAGGCTTTGGCGCAGGCTGGCTCCAGGCCGTCCTTCTGCCGGTCGTAGCACAGCGTACATTTCCAGGCGCGTCCGTCGTCGTGGCTGACTTCGATCACGCCGAAGGGGCACGCTGGCTGGCAATAGCCGCAGCCATTGCAGACATCCGGCTGCACATAGACATCGCCAAACTCGTTGCGGATGATGGCGCCGGTTGGGCAGGCATCCAGACAGCCCGCGTTGGCACAATGCTTACAGACATCACTCATCATCAGCCAGCGGTTCTCGCCCAGAAAGCCGGCTGATCTGGCCTCATGACCGCTCACGCGCTCGGCAATGGCTGTCGCGCCATTGGATGTGCCGTTGGATTGCCCCGCCATCTGCTCGATGAAAGCAACATGTCGCCAGGTCGTCGAGCCGAGCGCGACCGTATTGTCGTAGCTCATCCCGGTGAACTCATAGCCGTCGCCGGGAAGCTGGTTCCACTGCTTGCAGGCCACCTCGCATGCCTTGCAGCCGATGCAGAGGGTCGTATCGGTGAAGAAGCCTTTAGTCATGGCGAGCCTCACTCGTCTCCGAAGTGGATGGAGCGGCCTCCCTAGCGACCTCTCGCGATGGCTCCGGCTGTCGCCTGGGGAGACCAGTCGTGAGCGGCCTCGCGCCATCATGCCGGTCAAAGTGCACCATCTCCGCGCCCTCGCTCGCACTCCGGTCGATGGTGCCACCCTCGCGTACGCTGGCATGCGGGCCACCAGAGGGAATAGCCACCCCGGTCTCCTTCCGGCCCTTACGCATATCGCAGGTAAGCGCCTTCGCTTCGTGGATCATCACGTTCGGGTCGAGTCCAACGGCGATCAGGTCGTTTGCTACGTCGCCCGTGACGACACCGGTTGGCCCCCAGTGGTAGGGCAGGCCGATCACGTGGATGGTTTGCCCTTCGATACGCATTGGCCGCATCCGGTCTGTGACCAGCGCCCGGGCCTGCACTTGCCCGCGCGCCGTGGTGATGGTGATCCAGTCGCCCGTCTGGATGCCCTTCTCGGCGGCCAGTTGCGGGTTGATCTCGGCAAACAGCTCCGGCTGCAACTCCGAGAGCCATGTGTTCCAGCGCGACATCGCGCCGCTGGTATGGTGCTCGGTGAGACGGTAGGTGGTCAGCGCATAAGGATATTTCGGATTCGGCGGCCCATGATACGGGTTATCATTGTACGGGTTATCTGGCCGGTTGAAGGTCATCGCGCAAGGATTGCTGCGACGTGCTGGATAGAGCGGATTCTCCGTCGGCGACTCGAGCGGCTCATAATGCGTGGGTAGCGGGCCATCCCTCAGGCCGTGTGGAGCATACAGCCAGCCCCGCCCATCGGCCAGCATGATGAACGGATCAGAGCCGGAGAGGGCCTCCATCCCCAGCCCTTGCTCAGCCGCGTCAGCCGTAGGCGCCTTCTGTACCTCGAAGTCGGGCACATCGTACCCGGTCCAGGCGCCCTTCCCATCGTTGAGCGACTGATCCCACCAGACGAGCCGTTTGCGCTCGGACCATGGGTTGCCCTCCGGATCAGCCGAGGCACGATTATAGAGGATACGCCGGTTCGCGGGCCAGGCCCATGCCCAGCGGCTATTGTTGGTATGCTCGCCAGGTTTGTCACGCTCGCGGCTCGCGGCGAGGTTACGCCCCTTCTCTGGAACGTATCCGCTATAGATCCAGCAGCCGCAAGCCGTGCTACCGTCATCATTCAACTCATGGTAGCCAGGCACCTGTGTCCCGTCGGCCACGCGGTAGCCGCTGATCTCCTCGGCCACCGACTCAACACGGGGCTCCTGAATCGCCCCTTCGAGCGGGTAGTCCCACGTCATCGCGAGCAGCGGCTTGTCACGTTCCTGGGCACTGTCGCGGTAGAGATCGCGCAGACGCATGCCCAGATGCACCATGAACCATGTCTCGGAGCGCGCGTCCCCAGGCGGGTCCAGCGCCTTGTCATGCCACTGGAGCAGGCGCTGCGTGTTGGTGAGGCTGCCGTCCTTCTCCGCGCCCCAGGCGGCAGGCATGTAGAACACCTCAGTATCGACCGTGACGGGGTCCACATCATCCAGCCTCCAGAACTCCGCCGTCTCAACCAGGAACGGGTCGCGCACGACGCACCAGTTCAGCTTGCGCATCGCCTGGCGCTCCATCCGCGATCCAGGCCCACCGACCGCGAAGTTCTCGCCAAAGACGAAGAGGCCCTTCATCTGGCCGTCCATCATCTTGAAGAACATGGGAAAGTACGAGTAGATGTCGTTCTGCTTGAGCTTAGGCAGATACTGGTACCCCCACTCATTGTCCCGCGTGGCGTTCTCGCCGTAGAAGGCTTTGAGCAGGCTCACGATATACTTCGGGAAGTTGTACAACCAGCCTGTTGGGGCCTGGAGCGTATGCACGAAGTCCTCGAACGTCTCGTTGGCTTCGAGCGGCATCTGGATATACCCGGGAAGCAGGTTGAAGAGCGTCGGGATGTCGGTCGAGCCTTGAATAGCCGCGTGGCCGCGCAGCGCCAGAATGCCGCCGCCGGGCCGTCCAATATTGCCCAGCAGCAGTTGGAGGATGGCGGCGGTGCGAATATTCTGGACGCCCACGGAGTGCTGGGTCCAGCCAACCGCGTAGCAGAAGGCGGTTGTGCGGTCCGTGCCGGAGTTCTCGGTGATGCTCTTCGCCACTTCCAGGAAGACATCCTGGGGCGTGCCGCAGATGCGCTCGACCATTTCAGGCGTATAGCGGGCAAAATGGCGCTTGAGAATCTGGAAGACACAGTGGGGGTCTTGCAGCGTCTCGTCGCGTGGCGGTGGCCCCTCCTCGGCTCGCTGGATGCGGTGCGAGTAGCTCTCGCCTGTCATCGCCTGATGTTGCCCCGCCGCCGTTGGTACCGACATGCCCTGATAGGTCCACGACGACGTGTCGTAGCTATGGTCCGCTTCATCGAAGCCGGAGAAGACACCCTCCAGGTCTTCGGTATCCTTGAAGTCGCTATTGATGATTGTAGACGCGTTGGTATAGCGCAGCACGTACTCCTTGAACCAGAGGTCGTTCTGCAACACGTAGTTGATCAGCCCGCCGAGGAAGGCGATATCCGACCCTGGCCGGATGGGTGCGTAGAGATCGGCGTTGGCTGAGGTGCGCGTGTAGCGTGGGTCCACGTGGATGATCTTCGCGCCGCGCTCGCGCGCCTCCATGACGAAGCGGAACCCGACCGGATGGCACTCCGCCATGTTCGAGCCTTGTATCACGATGCATTCGCTATTGACGAGATCCCATTGCGCGGTGGTAGCGCCGCCACGTCCGTAGCTCATGCCCAGACCGGGCACCGTGGAGCTGTGTCAGATACGGGCCTGGTTGGTAATATGGACGATGCCTAAGTTGCGGAAGAGCTTGAGAATGAGGTAATTCTCCTCATTATCGAGCGTCGCGCCGCCGATGCTGCCGACCGTTCCCCAGTGGTTGATCCGGACGCCCTGCTCGTTCGTCATCTGGAAGTCGGCGTCGCGGTCGCGCTTCACCAGCCCAGCGATGCGATCCATCGCCCAATCGAGCGGGCGCTCCTCCCAGTGGTCGCTCCTGGGGGCGCGATAGAGCACCTTCGTTGGCCGGTTGGGATTGTTGACCAGTTGGTAGGTGGATGCGCCTTTGGGGCAAAGATGGCCAGCGCTCACAGGGCTTTCAGGATTGCCCTCAATGTCGATCACGCGCCCATCTCGCACGAACACCTGCTGGCTGCACCCTACGGCACAGAACGGGCAGACGGAGATGTAGCGCTGGGCGCCAGTAATGCGCGAGTGAAGCGTCTGGCTGCGCTTGCTGACGGGGTTGGGAATGAATCCCACATGGTCGCGCAGAAAATTACCCCGACCAGAGTTATTCTTACGAATCGCCATGACCTGCTCATCCCCTTCCAGAATACCGGCCCTTGAAAGGGAAGGGTCGGAGGGAATCCCCTGTCGCCTCCGCTGACGCTGTTGATGCTGTTTATCGTGGAATGATACTTCGGACGATACCTCTCCTGTCGCAAAAGGCGGGCCAACGACGCGCACATGTCCCCCTGTCATGTGGGAGGAGCTCAGCGGCGCGCATGCGAACGACTGACACAGCCGAACGGCAAGCACATCGCCTCCTGGCGGGCTGGCCCGATCGCTTGCGTCTATGGAGCGAGTCGTGTACCATCAGGGGGAATGCGTGCGGCGCGTGCTGGCGCACGTACGACTTCTTGCGGAGTGAGACGTAGTATCCTGTAGACAGGATGACCACACGCCACAGCGAAATAGCAGGTACGCGGATCAAAAAATCTCATACGGTGCATACACAGAACATGCGCAGAGCATACACAGACTTACAGAGCAATTAACAGCAGCGACAATGTGTGAGCGGAAGGATAGATGGTCGTGGAAAAGAAACCGTTGATCGTGCAGGCATCTGGCGAGGCAGCGCAGCAGCCACTTGATGCGCTGGGGCTCTCGAAAGCCGACCTGCATATGCATACCAATCTCGGCGACGGTACGGCCAGCCCGCACAAGCTGCTGGAAGTCGCAAAGCGCCGTGGATTGAAGGTTGTCGCCGTCACCGACCACGACCACATGGAAGGCTGTAAGCGCGTCCAGGAGCTGATCGACCGGGGCGAAAGCGATATCGAGATGATCTGGGGCAGTGAGGTGACGACACGGCAGGGACACTTCCTGGGCCTCTTTATGAAGCGCCCGGTCAAGTTTCTGTCGCACGTCGAGGCGGCTATTGAAGCCATCAAGGAGCAGGGCGGCCTGTGTCTGATTCCTCACCCCATGGGGCGGCTGGTGCCGAGCCTGAGCCGCCGCAAGATCGAGGAACTGCTGACGCGTGGCTATGAGATCGATGGCATCGAGCTGTATAACCCCTCGCCGGCCAACGCATCCATGCGCGATCACGTGAAGCGGCTCAACACCCAGTGGAAATTTGCTGGCACGGGCAGCAGCGACGCGCACTTCTGGCAGCATATCGCCGCGGGCTATACGCTCTTCCCTGGCTCAACGGCGGAAGACCTGCGCCAGGCAATTCTGAACCGGACAACACGCCCAGGCGGGCAAGAACAGCGACCCGAGCGGTTGCCAGTGACCTCCTACATTGGCCAGACCTTCTGGAGCATGGTGATCGATCCGCCGCGCAAGCTCTCGCGCATGTGGTTCAGCAAAGAGACCACCGAGGCACCAGAATCCAAGGTGCGCCAGTAAGGGTCAAGCGATCTGCTGGTGAGAGGCGAGCGCTTCAGTAGGCTGCGCTTCCCTCACATTGGCGACACCATCTGGCTGACCAGTAGTCCGGCGCAGGCGTTGATCATCTACGCGGTCAAGAGCGTGCTTGTCGCCGTGCGCTACACCCTCAATGTCATGGTACGCGCCATGATAGTCCTACCTTGGTTGTTGGAGCCGTGCGACCGGGTACTTCAGGGCTTCCCTTGTGCTCCTCCGTTGCGGCGCATGTGATACCACTGACGGTGGAGCGAGGCCATCGCAATATAGGGCCAGTAGGTAGCGGGGCGCAGAATCATATCGTGTGTGGGCACAGACTGCCGTGGGATACCGCCGAATCCCCGTTTGAACTCATAGACGCCATACATCTCCCCACCAGGCTCCGGTGCATCCGGAATGGTCCGCCAGTCGAATTCTTCGGCTCCCTGCTGCTTTGCCCACTGGATGCATTCCCAGAGGAGCGGTCGGCTTGCATCGAGCTTGCGGTGGTCCGGCTGGCTGGAAGAGGCTCCATGCATGTACCACGCGCGTTTGCCATGAACAGCGACGGTCGCCGCCGCGATGGGAACGCCCTGGTATTCGACCAGGAAGAGCGCCATGCGCGCAGTGCAGTCGTATCTGGCATGCTCTTCCGAGTAGTGCTGGAGCATATCGCGATACAACGCGCGGGGATAGACATAGAAGCCCGCGCGCTGGCCCGTCTCTACCAGTAGGCGGTAGAACACGTTGAGATCGTCCTCACCGCATCCCTGGCGCACCTCCAGCCCACGGTGGCTCGCGGAGCGGATGCCATAACGCCACGCTTTCCGCATACTGGCCAGCAATGTGTCGTCGCTCGGTCGCAGATCTGTCACCCACGCACTGCGCGGATAGAGGCTATGCCGTGTCCGGCGCAGACCAAGCGCACCCAACGTGCGTAGCCACTCGCCCGCCTCATCATCATCGAATATGTTCGGTTCGATCCGGATCATGAACGCGCCACGGAGCGCCGCTTCATGCTGCGCGAAGCGTATCAGTGTGGGAAGCACCGATGAACATGAGCCAGCACAGACGGGTCCACAGGGAGCGTAGTAGAAGGGCGCGCTGATGCCGCCCGCACTGCTGCGCACCAGGGCGACCGCCGCTACCAAACACCCCTTATCGAGCACGCCCACCCGCAACGAACCCCGGCGGGCCTCGACGCTCACATGCTCCGGCCATTCATATGTCTGGCAGATATGACCGGAGTGAGCGGACGCGATGAAGGTGTTCCACTGCCGCCGATCGGTGATTAGCTGCGCATCCATTCGGGGTACTCCTTCCCCCGACAGCCCTACCCTGGCTTGCTTCCTCGCGTTGTACTGCCCCAGGTGGACATGGCTGCAATCACACCAGCAAGAGATCTCCCCCGCTCGCACACCTCACCGACGCTCGCTCCGTGGACAGCGTCTTCTCCGCACGCTGCCCTCTCCGTACGATGAGCACCGGTCACGAGGTTGCTGCGATCTGGCGGGACGTGTGCGAATCTTCCTTGTGTAATATTCTTACCACCTGGGAGAAACGTTTGCCACGCGAAAACACTTTACCTGACTCGACAGCAGCGTGTGCCGCCATACCTGTACTGCGGCCCCTTGTTTTCCCTTCGCGATTGCCGTATCGTCTCTTCTGGCGGGCAGGCCAGCGAAGAGTGTAAGCCCGCGATACGGTGAGATGTGAGAGCAGAGGCATATCGCATGATTCGTCTATACGGGCGACATGACAGGAGAAGAGGGAGCGCTCAGGAGCAGCCAAACAGGGAAATGAACGGCATCAGGCTGCTGATTTTGCGCCTTCTCAACGGACTGGATCTCGTGGTCTATGCCCTGGTAGGATTGGCATTTGTCGCGGCGGCGGTTCTGGCATTTGTCTTCAGTATCAGCTACCTGCTATCGCAGAAGCCATTTAGCCTGATACTTCCGTTGAGTGGGACAGACTTCGCGCAGTCCGTGCTCGCTCTCGTCAGCGATCTGCTGTTGGTGCTGATCATTATGGAGTTGCTTGGGACGATACGCTCGTACGTCGAGAAGGGCGATACCTCTGTTGAGCCGTTTCTGATCATCGGGATCATCTCGGCAACCCGTGGCATTCTCTCCATTGGCGCCCGGCTCTACATCACAGGCGCGAAGCTGACCCCCGACGAGTTTCGCAACGCCATGATCGAGTTGGCGATCAACGCCCTGGTCATCATCGTGCTGGGCGTTACGATGCGCATACTGGACGGCCTGATCGAGCCGCCGGACGGGCGCCATGCAGGCAGCAAGCGTTCCAATGACAAAGACCAGACGATGGTGAAAGCAAGCGACGCTGCGCTGCCCCAGCCAGAATAGTCGAGCGAGCAGCCACCGTGCAGTGTGGCGATGCGCACTACTAAGAAGGCTTGTGAGATGAGGGCGTACGGGCGCGACTCATGGTGCGTTTGGCGCGGCGGGGCTTCGCAGAGGGAGCGGGAGCGGCGGCGGCAGGCTCAGGCTCAGGCTCACCGAGCGGTTCATCGGCGGCCTGGGATGGCGTATCGCCGCTATCATGCGCTGACCTGGGTGTACGAGCAGCGCGCAGCACGTAGATCGGGCCAAATAGCTCATCCTGCTCGACGCTGATACGCGCCTGGTGCCACATTTCCAGCACCGCGAGGAAGGTCACGACCACAGCGAAGCGCGACGTGGCCGTCAGCAGGACTTCTTCCAGCGGCACTTTCGGCTTGTGCGTCAGAATCTCCTCGACCTCCGCCATCTTATCGGCTATCGTCACGAGCGGGAGAGGCAGCTCTTCCGGCTCTGAGAAGCGCTTTTCGGTCAGCACCCGGCGAAAGACGTGCGAGAGCGCGCCGACATTCAGCCCAACCAGCTTCGGCGGACTCCATTGCAGCACAGCATCGGGATCGACGACGAGCCGTCCCTGGCGCGTGAACGATTGCAGCCCCGCAAGCTCGCGCTCCCGTAGCATGCTGGCGATGTCTTTCGCCAGTTTGTATTCCAGCAGGTGGCGCCGCAGCGCCTCGGCGTCGTCGAGGGGATCGCTCTCGTCTTCGGTCGTCTCCTGACGTGGCTGGCGCGGCAAGAGACTGCGCGACTTGATGAGCAACAGACGCGCCGCCATCGTCACGAACTCCGCCAGCCGGGGCAGCGGCGGTTCATCCCACATGCGCAGGTATTCGACAAACTGATCGGTGACGGCGACGAGCGAGATCGCCGTGATCTCAAGCTGATTGCGCTCGATCAGGTGGAGCAACAGGTCGAGCGGGCCATCGAATCCGGGCAGATGGACGGCCCAGGGCGCTGGCTCATCCACCGCCTGCGGTGCGCTCACCACTGCCGCCATAGCCGCCTCCACCATCCACTATGCCATACCCTCAGATGCCATACCTTCAGATGCTTCCGCCAGGATGCCTATTACGCCATTCTACGAACACACGTTTCAAGTGGTCAACCCGCCGACCAATCGGGCTACATAAACGGTCAACTACGCCCGTGTGCCGCTGCTCGCGCGAACACCAGGATGCTAGAGCGCGTCGTCCACGGCGTGCAGCTCGGCGGCGGGTCCATTGGGGAGGTGGTGGGTGCGAATCAGCAGCACGGCGCGCTCGGAGAGGCCCGCGGCGGCGGCGAGATCAGCACCCACATCGGCATGACGCCAGGCATAGTAGAACGGGCGACGCCACCACGCGGCATCGTCGCGCGCGAGCCAGCGCAGCACCCCCGGCGCGAACACCCTCAGCAGTACGAACGGCGGGCGCACCCACAGGCGCACCCGGCCACCACCCTTGCCGCTATCATGCAGCAGCGCCGCCGCCAGCATATCTGGGTCGTCGCAGCCACGCTCGCGCAGCGCCCTATAGACCGTAAGGCTGTGGCGCTGGTCATTGCGCGACATCGTGCCAAAGAGTGCGCGGCCCGGAAGCGGGAGATACCTGTCGAGGATGGCGCGGTCAGCGGCGTTGAGCGGGCGCGGCAACACCGAGCGCCAGAACTGCCAGACGCGATAGCGCGCCGCCCGCCAACGATGCACTCGATGCGACGCGCGGGCTGATCTGGCCGGGGGCGCTGAATCAGGCGCGGGTGATGGCGATGACATGCGCACGCGTATCCTCAGCGGCTCACAGGAATACGAAGAAGTTAGGGTTCACGTGGAGCAGCGCGGCGCCAATCGCGCGCGCGGGCTGCAGAATAAACGCGTATGCCGGGTTGAATCCAATGTTCAGGAACTGCAGGATCACCGGAACTACGAAGAAGATGATCAGCAGCAATAGCTCCATCCAGGGGGCGAAGTTACGCCACCTAATGGCCTGGGGCGCGGGCAGGAGGGCGAAGACGACGTGATAGCCATCTAGCGGATGCAGTGGGATAATATTGAGCAGGGCAATGGCGATATTCGTCAGCGCGAAGACATAAAAGAACTGCTCGATGCGCAGCGCCCACCCCGGCAACGCATGCACGCAGCCTTGCAGGGCACTGGAGAAAGCTCCCTGATCGAGACAGAGATTGGCCTGGGTCGAGAGCGCGTCCGTGCTGGGCAGCACATTGAAAAGCAGCAGAATGACGATGCCAAGCAGCGCGTTGAAGAGCAGGCCGGAGAGCGCTACAACGATGGTCCCCACGTTCGGGCCGACGCGCAGCTTGCGGGCATCAATCTCCAGCGGCTTACCCCAGCCCATACCAGCGCCAATCGAGCCGACCGAGAAGACGATGCCGACGACGACGCCGATGGCCGACAACTGCCGCTGCGGCAACAGACTCAGCCGCCCGCGCAGCCCCGACGTGGTATCGCCGAGGAGCGTGGCGACACGCGCCTGTACCGCGCCGTGAAGCGTCACCGCGAGCACAAACGCGATGAACGTCTCAACCATCAGTATGACGTTCATGTATCTATCACCGATGCCTTCCGACTCGCCTAACCCTGTGAGGAAACACGCGATACCGGACGGCATATATTACCGCCCGGTATGCTGGAGCGTTACGCCTTCTTCTTGGGCTTACGCTTCTCTTTGTTTTTCGGACTCTTATCTCCCATGACTGCCTCCTCACTGGCAATGAGAGCCTGGCGAAACGCGAATTCGCACAGGGGCTCTGTCCGTATCTCTCTATGCCGCCATTATACGTGGCGCGGTCCATACACGTCTACAGAATAATCTACGCGGACTTTTCCCCTGGGTAGCATCATGTTTTCATTGAGCGAGTTGCGGATCGAGTGCTGGCGCCTCCACCGTGGCGAGTGATGAGGCAGCCACTCCCGCGGGCGTCTCGCTGACCTCATCTGGCGCTGGCTCCTGCGTCCCAAACCGGACACCATGCAGGCCAACCATCGCGAAGAGCGCGCCGACCAGCGCGATGACTCCCGCGCCCGTGAAGATAGTATCGACCGCGCCAAAGCGTATCCCCAGCACCGTTGCCGAGAAGCCGTGTAAGATGGTGCTATCAAGGTATCCACCTAGCGCCGCGCCCGCAATCGTCGCAATGGTGACCGTCGGGTTGAGAATGGACGAGACACGTCCGATCATCTCACGTGGCGCGCTCCGCAGTAGGAGCGGACCGATAGCGACATTGAGCGCTGCCTGCGCGATGCCTGCCACGCCAATGACCGCGATGGCAACCCAGATGTTCGCTGAACGACCATAGGCTGTTATCAGCACCGCTATAGCCAGCAGCGAGAGCCAGAGCGTGCGGGTCAGGCCGATCTTCTGCGCGAACGCACCCGCCAGGATCGCGCCCAGAATCATGCCGACGCCCATCACGCCCGACACCAGGCCGTAGACGCTCGCTGGCGCATGCAGATTCTGGGTGACGAAGAAGATGTCCAGTGTGTTGAGCGCGCCACCGCCAAGCATGACAATCGTGGCGGAAATCGTCAGCACCACCAGCACCCGCGACCGCAGGAAGTAGCGCAGGCCCAGGCCAAACTCGTTCCAGAAGTTCGGGTGTGCGCCAGCAGCGACACTACGAGCTGCGGACGGCGCTGAGACCGACTGGATGAAGCAGAACGAAGCGACAAACGAGCACGCGTTGATGCCGAGCGCCCACTCCGGCCCAAACGCGACGAAGAGCGGCGCCGCCAGCGTTGGTCCGAGGATCATCGCGATGCTCATCGACGTCTGGCTCAGCCCCGTCGCGTGCGCCTGCATCTTCTCTGACACCAGGTCGCCAGTAAGCGCGAGCGAGGCTGGCCGGAAGAACTGACTGAAGGTATTGAGGAGAAAGACGACCGCGTAGATCACGCCAAGCTGCCAGAAAATGGGTAATCGCCCATCAGGAAGGAAGGGCAGCGGCACGAGACCAGACGAGAGAATCAACCCCGCCACCAGCACAGCGCGCAGGACATCCATCACCAGCATCGTGCCACGCTTGCTCCAACGGTCCACGAAGACACCCGCAATCGGCCCGACGACGAGCATGGGGATGGTGGTCGCGATGAAGACGCCACTAACAGCGAGCGGCGCCCATGACTGGCCGCGCGCGATGACCGCGGCGATCCAGAGCACGAGTGTGGTGTCGAAGATGAAGTCGCCAAAGACCGAGATGGTGAGGCCAATCCAGAGCCGTCCATAGTTGCCGTTGATCAGCAGGCCCGGCTTTCTGGCCACGACTGCAGACGACGCCGGGCCGCTTGTGGTAGGATCCATAGTGCTCTCCTCCGGTGTGTTGCCAACTAAACACATTCTCTGGGATTGCGAGTGGGAGTTCGGCGCGCGGATCGTTCCAGCGATTCGCGTGCTTGTTTTTCCGAGGGTCTGGTGAGCGGTCCTGAAAGAGTCTGGGCGAGTCTGGAAGGGCGTCTCGACGGAAAGCGATCACTCCTTTCGTTTGAGCGCCGCGCGCACCTCAGGTGATGCGCTGAGCACTCCACGCAGGCGGAAACGCCCTATCGCCTGTTCGATCAGATCAGGGGTAATGTCAGCGGCGACCGTGAAGACGCCGATAGCGTTGATGTCAAGCTGCCGGTTCTGCGCGATAGCCTCCTCAAGTGTGGCGCGCTGGAGAGTCACGGTGCCAGCGACTACCATATGCCGCGAGCGCGGCGGTAGTGTTCCCTTTTTCGGTGGCGCGACGTCTGGTGGCCAAAACGGCGAGTTCGACGATGGCGGCGACACTTCGGGTGGCATTGGCGGTGTTGGTGGCCGTGGCATAGGCATCGCGGACGGCGGCGACATGGTCGCGCGCTCTTCGGCGATGCGCGGGTCATAGCCCATCATCACGAAGGTGCGCTCTTCTTCGCCTTCGATGCCACGCGGGACCGCATATTTATCGAACTCTGCCTGGACACGCTGCGCCAGCGCTTTCATCTCGTCATGGGTGAGCCAAATCTGCGTGGTGGTCATCCCCCAGACTTTGGGATTCTCCCACTGCTGGTTGCGGATGGTGTACTCCGTTGCGCGCAGGAACCCACGCGATGCGCTGTCGAGATATGAGCGCAGCGTGGCAAGTGTCTCGTCGGATGGAGCATTGAGCAAGAGAGCCCTGGAAGCGCTGTAAGACCTGGCGACGGCACGGTAATACTTCTCCAGAATACCGCTCTTCTCGCGGGTAGCCACCAGCCGAATCAAGCCGACACGCTCCAGCTCGCGCACATGGTAGTGGATTTTGCTAGCAGGTTGTCCCAGCAACTCGCCAAGCTGGGTTGCGGTCATCGCCCGGTGCGCGAGCGCCTCGACGATGCGACTGCGGAGTTCGTCCGCGATGGCGCGCAACTGCTCGAGCGTTTCCAACTCGTACACTTCCGGCAGATCGCTCATGCCGGACTCACTCTCCGCGCCCTCCCCAGCGGCATCAGGCGGGGTGCCGTCCGACTGATCCGGTATGCGATTCGGTACATCCTCAGTAGACATAGCCGCACCCCCGCCTTTCAAAAAATCCTGAATGCCAAAATAATACAGAACGAGCAAATCTTTGTCAAGGAGTGAGTTGATCCACACGCTGCTATGCTAGCCTATTTGGGCGTGTATAACCTGGTGGATAAAGTCGTGGATAACCCCAGCATTTCGCCGAGAAATTGTGGATAAGAGCATATCGCCCACCGATCGCCCCGAACTCAACCGTGCAACCTCCGAATTTCACGTGCGGCCATCCACCGGGTTATCCACATGTGCGCACATGGTGCAAAACTCCTCGTTTGCCAATCGCGCTTTCGTCAGGTAATCTGGCAGGTACGACCTGTCAGCTATTGTGCAAGTTGCCGATGACGGAACAATGTTCCGATGCTATACTCTCTCGAAAGAGTGTTCTAGTCTTAGCGACACGTCACGGCCACACGGTTCGCTCAGGCGCATCTGCGCGGTACACCCAAAATGTCGATACATTCCATACCAGTGCTTGCCATGTGCTTGTCACGGGAGGTCCGTTTATGGCCGTCGAGAAGCTGCTGCCCCAGAACATCGAAGCCGAGGCAGGCGTGCTTGGCAGCCTGCTGATAGACCCCGGCGCGATTGTTCAGGTCGCCGACTTCCTCCGTCCGGATGACTTCTATCGCGAGGCGCATCGCGAGATTTACCGGGCAGTGCTCGACCTCTATGAAACGAGCGACCCCGCCGACCTGATTACGCTGACCGATGAGCTGCAGCGCCGTGGCAAGCTGGAGGAAGTGGGCGGCATCAGCTATGTCTCGTCGCTGGCCAATCAGGTGCCGACGAGCGCCAACGTGGAGTATTACGGACGCATCGTCGAGCGGACCTCGGTGCTGCGGCGGCTGATCTCTGCCGCCGGGCAGATTGCCGCCGTCGCCTATAGCGAGCCAGACGCCTCCAACGCCCTCGATCAGGCGGAGAAGCTTGTCTTCAATGTCAGCCAGCGCTTCACCCGCGAGGACCTCGAGCCGATTCGCGAGACACTGCGCGAATACATCGACAAACTCGATCAACTGCACGAGCGGCGAGGCACGATCGTCGGCGTCCCCACGGGATTTTCCGATCTGGATAAGATGACCGGCGGCCTGCAAAAGTCCGATCTCATCATCCTGGCTGCGAGACCGGCAGTGGGCAAGTGCCTGACCGCGCGGACGCTCATCGATAACCCGCTGACGGGCGAGCGCCTAACCATGGAAGAGTGTGTACAACGACGCATAGGACAGGTCTACGGCCTCTCTGAAGCTGGCGACGTGCGTGTGACATCCATCTCCGATTGGATCGATAGCGGCGTGCAGCCATGCTATCGCGTGCGTACCCGCACTGGCCGTGTCGTGGAAGTCACCGGCCACCATCCCTTCCTGACAATTCATGGTTGGACTCCACTCCATGACTTGCAGGTTGGGGATTCAATCGCTGTGCCTACCGCGGTTCCAGCATTCGGGCAGGACGAAAGCTGGCCCATCGAGTTCGTCAGGCTGCTGGCCTACTTCATCGCCGAGGGTGGGCTAACGGACACCTGTCCCGAGTTCACCAATACCGATCCTGTCATCATCGAGGATTTCCGCGCCATCATTGCGCGCCACTTCCCAGCGTGTGCCATCCGCCAGCAGAAGATCACCTATATTGTGGCGCAGCCGCGAGTCGCGGGTGTCAAGACACCACGCAATCCGCTCACGCAGTGGTTGGCCGATCTCGGCGTATGGGGCAAGCTGGCGAAAGAGAAACGCTTCCCATCGTGCGTGTGGACATGGAGCCGGCGCTATCTTGCTGAGTTCCTGCGCGTTCTCATGAGTTGCGATGGCTCGATCTATCCAGTCGCTGGCAACCCGCGCATCGAATTCACGGTCGCCTCGCCGCAACTGGCGGACGACCTGCATCACGCACTCATCCGATTCGGGATCGTGGCCAAGCGGTATAAGACGTCCATGGGCGCGGAGCGCGTGGAGATCACATCCCCAGATGCTATCCGCGCATATCAGGAGCAGATTGGGTGGATTGGCGAGAAGGCGCAACGGTTCATTGAGCTTGCGCCGCGCATCCGCCAGCATCCCGGCAATGCGGGTCACGCGCCCAAAGAGGTGTGGCCGTTAGTCATGACGGAGGCTCGGAGCAAGGGAGTGGCGCTGGTAGAACTGGCACGGCGTAGCGGCGAGACGGCGAAGCAGGGCAAATATGGTGGCTACAATCCCCATACGGGGAGGAGCCTACCGCGCCACCGGCTCATCCGTTATGGTGAAGTGCTAGGGAATACATCACTGCGTCGACTCGGCAGTCCCGATATCTACTGGGATAAAATTGTCTCGATCGAGGATATCGGTGAGCAGCAGGTCTACGATCTGACAGTACCAGACGGCGAGAACTTCATTGCTCAAGATGTCATTGTCCACAACACAGCGCTTTCTCTCTCGCTGGCGCGTAACGCTGCGCTGCGGTTCGGCCAAAAGATCGCTATCTTCAGCCTGGAGATGAGCAAAGAGCAGCTTGCCGCGCGCCTCCTCTCGATGGATGCTGGTGTGGACCAGTCGAAGCTGCGCACGGGCTACATCAACGACGAAGAATGGGACCGCATCAGCGAATCTGTCGGGCGGCTTTCCGAAGCCAATATCTACATCGACGATACGCCCGGTATCACGCTCGTGGAGATGCGCAGCAAGGCGCGCCGCCTGATGATGGAGCATGGCTTCGATCTGCTCGTCGTGGACTACCTGCAACTGATGCAGGGCAGCGGTGGCGGGCGCGGCCACGAGAACCGCGTGATGGAAATCTCGGAGATCAGCCGGGGGCTGAAGGGACTGGCGCGCGAGTTGAGTGTCCCGGTCCTGGCGCTCTCACAGCTTTCACGCGCCGTCGAAAGCCGCACCGAGAAGAAGCCGCAGCTCAGCGACCTACGCGAGTCGGGCTGCCTGACCGGCGACACACCGGTATATTTGCCAGACCTCGGCATCTACCGGCCGATTGAGCAGCTTGTCGGGCAATCGGGCTTCCGTGTGCTGGCGCTGGATACCGAGACCTGGAAGCTCGAACCAGCAGTTGTGAGCAACGCCTTCGCGACAGGACACAAGCCGGTCTTTCGGATGACGACGCGCCTCGGACGGACGATCCGCGCGACGGCTAATCACAAGTTCCTGACGTTGGCAGGCTGGCGGCGATTAGACGAGCTTGCGCCGGGCATAGGTATCGCAGCGCCGCGGTCGCTCACACGGAGTCCACAACTCGCAGCCGTAGGCCAGTCCACCTCCTATGCCAGAGACGCGCGGCCCCAGCCCACCGGCACGCAGATACAGACACGACAGATAGCCCAACCGGCCGAGCGTGACGTGTGTTGGGATGAAATCGTCTCGATAGAGCCGGACGGCGAAGCCGACGTCTACGACCTGACGGTAGATGGCCTGCACAACTTCGTGGCAGCGAATATCACCGTCCATAACTCAATTGAGCAGGACGCGGATATAGTCATGTTCATCTACCGCGATGAAGTGTACAACCCAGATAGCGACCGCAAGAACATCGCGGATATCATCGTCGCCAAGCACCGTAACGGCCCCATCGGGCAGGTCAGCCTGTACTTCATGGCAGCCCAGACGCTCTACCGCGATCTGGACCTGCGCACCGCTGAAGACTATTAACCGGAAAGGAGCTTACCCATGCCTGCGTTTACCGGGTTTCCTTCCGGTGCGAATCCCTTTGTGCCACTGCCAGAGACATTCTTCTCGGCGGTGCTGCCGGAAATCGAGAACCTTGGCGAGCTGAAAGCGGTGTTGCATCTGTTCTGGCGGCTGTATCAGAAAGAAGGCAGTCCGCGCTGCGCGAGTGACCGCGAGCTATTGGCCGACCCACTGCTCCGCCGGACTCTACGGCGGCAGGGCGATCCCCGGCCCATCGAAGAGCGCCTGCGGGCAGCGCTGGAACAGGCCCAGGCTGACGGGATTCTGCTACGGGTGCGCGTGCGGGTAGATGACGAGATCGTCAGTTGGTACTTCTTCAACACCGAACGCAGCCGCCGCGCCGTCGCCCGCCTGCAACGCGGGGAGATGTCGCCGGAAGTGCTGCTGGATGCCGAAGGGCCGGCGGGTCAGCCGCCAGGAATCGGTAGCGGTGGAGGCGCTTTGGGGGCTGGGAACATGATCCACTCGCTGGCGCTGGAGGTTGACCGCCCGAACATCTTCACGCTCTACGAGCAAAATGTCGGGCTGTTGCTGCCGCTGGTAGCCGAGGAATTGCGCGAGGCAGGTGAGCGGTATCCCCAGGAGTGGATCGAGGAGGCGTTTCGGCTCGCCGTGCAACAGAACAAACGCAAGTGGAGCTATATTCGCGCAATTTTGCATCGTTGGGAAATCGAGGGAAAGGGAGCGTAGCATATGGAGCGCATGAATGAGATTCTTGCGCGAGCCGCGAATCGCCGCATCAGCACGCGCCGCGCCCTCACTCCCGCGCAGTCGCGCAAGAGCGCAGCCGCCACACCAGCGACCACGATATCCGCCGCGCCCCGCCGTCTTACGCCGGGACAAACACCGGCGGGGCCAACCGGAGGACCTCCTCCGTTGCGCCCGATGGCCAATGCCGACGCTACCGACGGTCAGTCCGCGCAGCCAGCCGCCGACGTGCTCGACGCTGACCGCATTCTGGAGCTACCGGCACGCCGGTCAGCAGGTATCGTTCGGCCATCGGGTACGTCAGGAGTGTATGCGGGCGAGATGACCTCGATCCGTGAACTCGCGCCGACCTATGCCGCCCAGCTTGGGCCACGCCGCTCCAGCCGCACCGCGCAGCCCACCGAGCCAGCCGCCGCCAGCGCCAGCGCACCAGCCGCACAGACTGGGAGCCGGACCACGCCGGCCGGCCGTAGCACGAACGCCGCCAGCAAATCAGCACAGGGCACTCGCGCAGCGCGGACTACTGGCAAAGCGAGCGCACCAGGCGTCTGTCCGCGCTGCCACGGCGCGGGCTATGTGCGGCTGGATGTGCCCGTAGGTGACCCGGCCTTCGGGCAGGCGATACGCTGCACATGTAAAGAGCAGCAAATCGAAGAGCGCGACCGCAGCAACCTGCGCCGCCTCTCGAATCTCGATCCCTTCCGCGACAGAACATTTGAGTCATTTGATAGCAAGCAGCCTGGTATTCAAGAGGCATATACAATTGCGCGCCGCTATGCCAAAGACCCTCTTGGCTGGCTGGTTTTTCGTGGCGGCTTCGGCTGTGGCAAGACTCATCTAGCCGCCGCCATCGCC
>DASUWS010000158.1:0-16465 GCA_036378295.1 Ktedonobacterales bacterium | reverse complement strand
TACGATGGTCATCCAGTATTCCACCGCCGCGTCCCGCCGTCCCGCCGCTACCAGTTCCGCGAGGTGCGGCCCAAAGTCCTCTGGCGTCGGAGGGCGACTGTCATCAACGATAAACGGCGGCTCGTACAGTGCCAGCTTTGTAACTTTCGCGGGGAGTTGACGCGCAGCCTCCAGGGCCAGCACGGCGCCGGAGGAATGGCCGAAGAGGAAGGCTGAGCCACCAGCCTCATCGATAAGTGCTTCGATGTCTTCGACCTCGCGCTCGACCGCATACGGCGGTGTGTCCCCACTATCGCCCCGGCCACGTCGGTCATAGGCGAACACCGAGAACCACGGCGCGAGGGCCGCCGCCAGGGATGCTTCATCCCTGCGAGCGACAAACGCCGCACCCACGAGGATGAGCGCTGGCCCGTGGCCTGACTGATCGAACGCAATGGGTGTGCCATCTTTGGACGTGACTGTTCTCATCATGTTTCCCTCACATCTGTATCGAACATGTCTTTCAGGGCGGCGGGTCTCCCTTTCATGGCTTGGGCAAATCCTCGCTGTGCTTGCCGTGTTTCGTGACTTATGGCCAGCCAGCGCCGGGAGCAGGGGCATCCGTGGTGAGCACCTGGCCTGTTCGCGTGCCGCCGCTCATCGCATCGGGCCACTTCGCCGCCATCATGAACAGCGTTTCTCTCTTAGTGCCTCCAAGCATGCACGCGAAGCCGCCGCGATCCAGTGTGATCTCTCGCAGCACCTCGCCGCCTTCGCGCACGCGCACACAGTGCTGGTGGGGAACGTCAGCGTACCAGATGGCGCCTTCCGCATCGAGACAAATGCCATCGGGCGCGTCGTTGCCAAGCTCGGCCCATACGCGCCGGTTCGATAGGCTGCCGTCTGCCGCGATCTCGAAAGCGGTGAGCCTGTTGCCGTAGGATTCGGCTACGATCAAGGTCGAGTTGTCAGGCGTCACGACCATGCCATTGGGGAAGGCAAGCCCATCGGCTACCTGGCGGGCCATGCCATCAGGAGTCACTACGACGATGCTTCCAGGCGCGAACTCTGCTCCGGTTCCAAAGGCGAACCCGAGGTTATTGACATAGGCGTTGCCCCGACCATCTACGACGATCTCATTCCATGGGGGTGCGGCGAGGCTCGTCAGGTCGGTGTGGGTCACTAGTGATCCATCCGGCTCCAGGCGCAGGAGCCCTTCACGCCCAGACATGATCAGCAGGTGGCCATCGGGCAGCCAGTCGATGGAGAACGGAAATGACTGCAGGCGGGCCATGACTTCACTCTTGCCGCTGAGATCAAAGGCGATGACCTCCTGCGCGCCCCAGTCGGAGAACCAGAGGCGGCCATCGTGCCAGCGAGGCGACTCGCCAAGCGCGATATTGGTCATCAAGACATGCGGCGTAGGTATGGATGGGTCGTGAGCTGGCATCGTATCCTTCCCTTCGTCCCCGTTGCTGACGGTTGTTAAACGTTCTTACGCGTTGGCAATTTCGAGGACGGATAAGATGTTGCCTGCCGGGTCTTTGAACCACGCGATATTCGGGCCGCCCCCTCGCGCGATGCCTTTCTCGTCGGTCATCAGGTCGGCTTCATGGTAAATCTCGAAGCGCACACCGCGTCTCGTCAGCTCATCCACTGCCTGTTCGATGGTGCTGACCGGAAAGTTCAGGATGGTGAATGTGGCTGGGATATGGTTGGGCTTGGGATAGACGAGGATGTCCGTTCCGCCAGCGATATGGAGGGTCAGCAGCCCATTAGCCTCAGAGACGTCCAGCCCAAGCGTTTGGCCGTAGAACTCCCGTGCCTTTTCCAGGTTATCGACCGAGAAACCGGAGAATGCCTTCGTATCCTTGAACATTGGCTCACCTCTCGCTTTCATGCTCAACACTTTGATGTACCAGGAAACACTGTACCAGCGACGTTGGGGGTATGTCTTCTCCCATCTTGCGCATTTCACCGGGGCAGCACTCGTCGAGGAGTTATCCACTTGCGGCCTGTGACCTAACATGGTACCCCTGCTCCCAATCGTTCCAGAATCCGCGCGTATCTGGTATTCTGGAACGGCATATCAGAACGATGCGCATTTCTTGTTACCCGCAATTGTTATCTGCGAGGGGAATCATCTATGCCGTATTATCTAGGGTTAACCGGCAATATCGCGTGCGGCAAATCCACCGTTGGCAAGATGTTGCTGACGCTCGGCGTAAACCGATACATCGACGCCGATGCCGTGGTTCATGATCTCTATCTGCCGGGACAGCCGCTCGTGGAGCAGCTGACGCAAGCGTTTGGCCCGGCCATTCTGGACGCGCAAGGGGGCGTTGACCGCAAGGCGCTGGGCGCGCTGGTCTTCAACGACCCAGAGAAGCTGCGGCGGCTGGAATCGCTCGTGCATCCCGCCGTGCAGGAGGCGCTCATCCAGCAGATCCGCGAGATACCCGACGACCAGGTGGGCGTGCTGGATGCCATCAAGTTGATCGAATCGGGCTACGCGCCATTGTGCCACGGCATCTGGATCGTTCGCTGCTCGCCTGAGGTTCAATTACAGCGATTGATGCGGGACCGTGGCATGAGCGAAGAGGATTCGCGCGTGCGGCTGGCCATCCAGCCACCCGTTGAGCCGAAGCTGGCGATGGCCACCGAAGTTATCGACAACGACGGCACGCTTGAGGATTTGCAGCGACAGGTAGTGGCGGCATGGGCACGCTTCCAGGCGTCGCTGGCGCACGGGCGGGAAGGGAGCGCACATTCGTGAGCGTCGCCGCGTTGTCAATCCGCCGCACCAAGATTGTCTGTACCCTTGGCCCGGCAACATCTACCGAGGAACGCATCGAGGCGCTCATGCGCGCTGGGATGGATGTGGCCCGTATCAACTTCTCCCATGGCGTCCAGGAGCAGCATGCCGCCACGATTGCGCGGGTGCGCTCGGTTGCGGCTCGCCTCAATCGCCCCGTCGCCATCTTGCAGGACTTGCAGGGACCGAAGATTCGTACGGGTTCCCTGGAGGGCGGCGCCCCGGTCTTTCTGACCGATGGGCATCGTTTCGTCATCACCACGCGGCCTGTCACTGGCAACGGCAAGATGGTCTCGACGACCTACGCTGACCTGCCGAAAGACGTGAAGCGCGGCGACACCATCCTGCTCTCGGATGGCGCGATTGAGCTGCGTGTTACTGGAGTGGTGAAGCAGGATGTCATCTGTGAGGTCATCCACGGCGGCAGCCTGGCCGAACATCAGGGCATCAATCTGCCCGGTGTTGCTGTCAGCGCGCCCGCCCTCACCGATAAGGATCGCTCCGATCTGGTTTTTGGTGTCGAGCAGGGCGTGGACTATATCGCCCTCAGCTTCGTACGGCGCCCCGACGACGTGACCGAGGCGAAAGATCTGGTTGAGGAAACGCTGCGCAAGCTGCCTGAGCCGTGCGCCCCCTCGCCGCGCGAATTGCATCCCTCGGCCTATGCCGCCGAGCGCACCATACCCGTCATTGCCAAGCTGGAGAAGCCAGAAGCGATCACCGCGCTCGATGACATCCTGCGGGTTGCCGATGGGGTGATGGTGGCGCGAGGTGATCTGGGCGTGGAGCTACCGCTGGAGCAAGTGCCAATGATCCAGAAGGATGTCATCGCCAAAGCGAATGAGCGTGGCTTGCCCGTCATCACGGCGACGCAGATGCTCGAATCGATGGTCGAGCACCCGCGACCGACGCGCGCCGAGGCCAGCGACGTGGCAAACGCGATTCTCGATGGTACCGACGCGGTGATGCTCAGCGCTGAGACTGCGGTAGGCAAATATCCGGTGGAGGCTGTGCAGGTGATGGCGCGCATCGCGTGCGAATCGGAGCCGTACTGCAGGCATGGCCCATTCGAGCACTACGACCGGCGGCGTACCCACGCTCACGCAGTCGCCAGCGCGGCCCATATTCTGGCACGCGAGGCGGGAGCGCATCTCATCGCGGCGTTTACCCGCACCGGCACATCAGCGCACCTGATCTCTAAAGAGCGGCCAGTAGTGCCCGTCGTTGCCTACACACCCTTTGAGCAGGTCTACCGGCGGCTGGCCCTCTGGTGGGGCGTGATGCCGCGCCGCAGCGAGCTACTAGGCACAACCGAGCAACTGATTTCCTGGGTTGACGAGCAGCTTCGTGAGGAAGGACTGGTGCAGGCGGGTGATGAGGTCGTGATCATGGGTGGGATGCCCGTCGCGGGCAGCGCACGCACGAACTTCGTCAAGCTGCAACATATCGGCGAGCAGTAATCCGCGCAATCTACTTTCTACTCTTGTGCTGGCGTCGCGATACCGCGCGACCGGCGCAATCGCGCCCAGAGCCAGGGCGCTACGACAACACCGAGGATGCCAACCCACAGCGCCGTGGGAGTCCCATACAGCCGCCCCAGCAGTGCCGTTCCAAGCCATCCCCCAATGAGCGAGAGTAGTATCCCCACGCCGAGCGTTGCCAGCCAGCCTTGCGCCCCCTGCACTCCGCGCGCCGAGAATCCGAGCCGTGCCGCCTGAGCCAGTGTCCCGAAGATCAAGCCGAGAATAACCCAGAAGAGCGAGAGTTGCAGCATAGTGTGTCACCCCTGTGCGGTTATATAGACGGCTCCATCAGCGCGTAGACCACCCGGTAGAGCCGGATGCCATCTCCGAGAAGCGCCCCCAGCCCCAGGCCGGACTTCACCTCGACATGCTGGAAGATACTGAACTCGACGAACTCATGCGGTTTGCCCAGGTGGTTCAGGGCCGCGTCAAAGTCACGCGATTCGGTGAAAGGCACGAACGGATCGCTCTGGTCGTGGAGCAGGTAGACCGGAGCGGAGATGCCCTGTACCACTGTGCTTGGCGAGAGCGCTCTCAGCAGGTCGTGCATTTTCGGCGAGAGCGCGTTCACATTCGCCGCCGCGCGGGCTGGCTGGTCGCCCGCCAGGAGATGATAGGCCGCCTGTGCCGCGGGCGAAAGCTGGGCGAGCTCGGCAGCGGTGGGCGGGCTGACACCATTGGAAAAGGCATCTTTCAGGACCGATGCCTCCTGGCTGGGAAGCGTGGAGGCGATGATATTCGCCAGCACGAGCAGCGGTACGGGGTCTGGCTTCCATGGCAGCAACTTACCGTTGACATCCAGCGCGCGCCGCCCGAAATCCAACAGCAGCGACTCCGCATTGAAGTAGCCGCCGAAGAAGGTGAGGAAGGCGAGGTGCCCATTTATCTGCGTCTCAGCATCGGCGAGGCTCGCCAGCGCACCCCCCGCGCTGAATCCCAGAATGCCCACGCGGTCGGCGCCGACGCCTGGCCAGTGCTCCAGCGTCAAGACCGCCTGCGCTACCGCATCCGCGTCGACTGGCGAAAGCTCATAGGCGATGAGCGTGTTTGTAGTCATGAGCATGGCAACGATGCCGCTGCGGGCCATCGACTCAACGAGATTGATCACCTGTGGCTCGTGTCGGTTATCGCCAACTCCGGGAATGATTACGACCCCCTCACGCGCGCCGGGGATGGGTGGCGTTGGCGCGGCTGGTTCGTAGACATCGAGATAGACAGGTCCACCCTTGGAGGGAACGGTAACCGCGGTATGGCGCACCTCGTCGCCGTTCATGGTCAGCACCAGCGGCTGAGACGCGGAAATCAGGGCGGGGAGCAACATAGCGGCTCGAAGCGCCCCGCGGCCCTGCGGCACCACGGTCACCGCGGCGCTGACAAGAGCTACGAGGACGAGCAGCACGCGGACCAGCCAGCGTCCCACATCTCTCAGACGCCGTGGCGCTGATGGGCGGATAGTCCTCGGTGGCGGATCATCCGAGTGCGTGTCGTCGCGGGTAATCGCTGGCTCGCGTGACATCGGCCCGTTCTCCTCGTGCTCGTGCCCTGGAGCATAGCGCGTGTATCGCTCACGCACCAGCATAATACACCAGATAGCAACAGGAACATATGCTGAATCGTCTACAGGGGTGGAACGACCATATGTCTCATGGTTGGGCAAGAATCTGCTATAGTCACAGATTGTGTAGCTGATATTGACTGTCACGGGAGTAATCCATACATGACTCCGGAAAATATGGGTCTGCGTGCTGGAGTGACGCTCATTATCCTGCTAGCTGCTCTGTTGCTTGGCCCTCGGATTGCCCGCAGCGTCAGGCGTGTGCCCAGGCTCATCGAGACGGCGCGCGAGCGGCATGCGGCCGGACAGGGCGACCAGGAGCAAGTGGAAGCGGCCCAGCGTGCCCGGGAGGCAAAGGAGCGTGAATCGGCGGCGCAGCCAACCACAACGAGTCGCTGGCTGGGCGGGTTCGTACTCCTCTGTATCTGGGCGCTCGCGATCTACTTGGTGATTGAGACATGGCTGTTCGCACTCCCTGGTAGCAGAGACTTCAGCAATTTGCAGAAGCCGCTTGGTGAGTTCGCACAGCACCTCGGCTTCTCATTCCTGATCACGGTCGTGGTGCTGGTGGTGGCGCGGGCGTTGCAGACTAGCCTCGTGGCCAGCCTGCAGGGTGGGCGAATCAATAGCAATCTCATCCTGCTGGCCGGGCGCACCATCTTTGCGATTACGCTCGTCATCGGACTGGTCGCCGTCCTTAGCCTATGGGGCCTCGGGATCGTGCTTCCGGTGACGTTGATTGGCGCGTTGACCGTGGCCCTGAGCCTCTCGCTGCAAGACATCCTCAAGAATCTGGTCTCGGGCGTTTACCTGCTGATCGAGCGCCCATTCGTGATTGGCGACCAGATCACCATCGCGCCCTATACGGGCGTTGTCGAAACGATTTCTATCCGTTTCACCGCGCTGCGCACTCAAGGCGGCGAGCGGGTGTTGGTCCCGAATGGTATGCTCTTCAACTCTGCGGTGGTTAACAAGTCGTTCTACCAGCGGCGCCTGGCGGGCATGATGGTGACCATACCCGACGAGGGACCAGAAGCCATCGAGACGGCACGTGAGCGCCTTTTGCAGACGCTGGAAACCGTACCGTTTGCCTTGCGCACCCCCAAGCCTGAGGTCTCGCTGACGAAGGCCGCTGATGGCAAGGTGGACCTGCGCGTCGCCTTCTGGCTTCCGGTGACACTCACCGAGGATCTCAGCGGGAAGCTCTTCGAAGTGATGGAGTACGTGCGCGCGCAGGTTCCTGAGGCCGAGGTGGCGCCGCTCGACGTAATATAGTCCGGGCCCAGACCGGCTAGGAAAACCTGCCTCGTAGCGGGCCACTCGCCGCAGCCCCTTCCCGACGCGCTACACTAGAAGAGCTAGCCTGAAGAGTAATTTGGTGTAGCGAGTGGAGGGCGAGCTCAGTGAGCCAGAGCAAGGGCGGGCGCCGTGCGGTACGCGGCAGCCGACGTTCCCGAACGTCGTCCTCTGCGCGGGCAGGCGTGCATGCAAGGCTGAGGTATGGTATTCTAGGCGGGACATTCGACCCGCCTCACCTGGGCCATCTCGTGGTTGCCCAGGAGGTGTATGTGCGGATGGGGCTCGACCGGGTCTGGTTTCTGCCAGCAGGTGAGCCACCACATAAGGCGGGCAAGATCATCTCTCCGGCTACCGATCGCCTGGCGATGGTTCAGCATGCTATTGCGACGGATGACCGGTTCGCGGTCTCGACCGTAGAGCTAGAGCGCCCTGGCCCATCGTACACCGTCGATACACTGCGCGAGCTGCGGGCGCTCTGGGGTTCTGATGTCTGGATCGTGCTGATTCTTGGGTGGGATATGCTGGACTATCTGCCCCATTGGTACGATGCTCCCGGTGTCATCGCTGGGACCGATCAGATCGCCGCCGTGCATCGGCCCGGTTTTATGGTGGAGGAGGGTGACCTGTCCAGGCTGGAAGAGCAGCTTCCGGGCTTGCGTGAGAAGGTTGTTCTCGTGCCCGTGCCGCAGCTTGCGATTTCGGGAACGGATATACGTTCGCGTGTGGCACAGATGTTGCCCGTCCGATATCTGCTACCTGACGCGGTTGCGTCGTATATAGACAAGAGGAAACTCTATCGCGAAAGTGGCCAGCGGGAAGGGAAAAAGCGATGAAGTACGCCGATCTTGGTCTCAATGACCGTGTGCGGCTGCGCAAGCCCCACCCCTGCGGTAGCACTGACTGGCGAGTGGTTCGGCTCGGCGCGGATATTGGGCTGAAGTGCGAGGGGTGTGGCCGGCGCGTGTTATTGCCGCGTAGCGAGGTCGAGCGCCGCATCAAGCAAATCTTGAGCCGGGGAACGGTCAAGCCAGACCAGGTAGTAGTAGTGAGCGAAGAAAACGATGACGAACGCGCGACCCCTCAATGACTTGCCGGAGGAGCGGAGAAATACGAACGGTACGGCGGCAGGCGCGGCGCCCAGAGCGGCATTCGCCACACAAACGCCTCGCCGCACCGGGCCACTCAGAGGGCTTGCCGACGCAGCGGTGGCAGCGGGCGATGGTGGCCGGCAACGGGGATTTCGCACGCTCATGCGCAACCGCTACTTCTTGCGGTTATGGTTGGCGCAGCTGATCTCGCAAACGATCATGAACGCGGGCAATTACGCGCTCATCATCGTGACGCAAAAAACCAGTAGCGGGGGATTCACGGCTGCTGCTGGCGCTATCGTCGCGTTCAGTCTTCCCGCGTTGCTCTTCGGTGCGCCCGCTGGCGTGCTGGTGGATCGCTTTGACCGCCGGTTGGTGCTGTGGGTGAGCAATCTGTTACGCGCCATCGCCTCTGTTGCTTTCGCCCTCGTGCTCATGGTAGATGTCACGCCGCTTTTGCCGGTCTACATGCTGGCGTTCTTCATTGCGCTGGTGGGTCAGTTCTTCACTCCGGCAGAAGGCGCGGCGATTCCGTTGCTGGTGCGGCGTGACGAAATGATCCACGCGCTCTCGCTCTTCAACATCACCTTCACGCTGGCGCAGGCAGCGGGACTCATTATCCTTGGCCCGCTGATGCTGGCGCTAATTCCAACCTTCCTCATTGGAAGCTCGACGCAGATCACATCGCGGCAGACACTCTTCATCGTCGTTGCGCTGCTCTATATCGTCTGCGTTGGGCTGATTCTCTCGATTCCCAAGTCGCGTATGAAGGTGCGCAGCCAGGCTGGTCAGGCGCGGGATGAGCAGGAAGATGTGCTGTTCACCACGAAAGAAATGAGCCAGGTACGCCGGGTGTATGTCAGCATCCTGCAGACGGGTAACTTCATTCGCAAGGACCGGAAGCTGCTGATTTCGGTGTGTCAGCTTGCTCTTGGGGGCTCCATCGTCGCGGTGATTGCGATGATCGCGCCGGGCTTTGTCGAGGAGTTTTTCAACCAGCCGCCAGAGTTGGCCGCGCTTGTCTTTGTGCCTGCTGGCGCCGGGCTGGTTATTGGCTCAGCCGTCACACCGAACGTTGCCCGGTGGCTCGGCTACACCCGCACCATCGCGGCTGGTGTGATTATGCTCGCGGCCAGCGCGGCGCTGTTGGTGGTCGTGCGGACAATAGCGCCGCACGTATTCGGCCTGATCGGGTTCTATAACGCCCCGCTCTATCTGGCTGTGATGCTGGTGCTGACGTTTGCCATTGGCATCGCGCTCGACTTTATCAACGTCCCAGCGCAGGCCATGCTTCAAGATCGCGCACCAGATTGGATCAAAGGGCGGGTGCTGGCGGTGCAGGCAATGCTGCTCAACGCGGTGACGATTCCATTCGTGCTGATCATGGGGCGCATCGCCGATGGATTCGGTCTGTCGCCCTCAATTCTGGTGCTCGCTGGTATAATAGCCAGTGCTGGGTTACTGAGTGTCTATATCGGTAGCCGGCCCGATTCCAGCGAGCGCCTCGTGCCGTGATGATCCACTGGCAGGAATCGCATCAAGGCAACGTCTGTATTGCGACACGTCTGGTCACGTCTGGTCACGTGGGCATCATTTTAAGGCAGGTAAGGTGTGGCATCATGGCGAGGAGATGATACTGGTCATACATTCATCTCTATCTGGCGTGACAACGCGTATAGTCGACGTGCAGGCGCGATAGCCGTTCCGCGGCGTGAGCGTGAAAGTATCCTTCGCCGGGACATTCGGCACAACGCTGTTCCTGAGCCTCGCCATATTCTCGTCTCACTGCTGAGTCCCATCGGCGATACGTTGCTTGCGACTCCGGCCCTGGCGGCCCTGCGGCGACGATATCCCGACGCTTCGCTCACGGTGATCGTCTCGGCAAGCAACGCGGGCATTCTCGAAGGTAATCCCGATGTCACCGATTGCATCCTGGTCCCCCCAGAAGGGCAAGGGCCAACGCTGCTGCGCTTTGCGCGGGCTATGCGCGCGATCAACCGCATGCGCTCAAAGTATGACATGGTGGTGAGCCTGTCGGCTGCTAGCTCGTTTGTGACCTTCGTTTCGGGGCTCTCCGCGAACCAGTACAAGCTGCAAAGCCCGCCGTTGTGGTGGCTCGTCGGCGGACACTCCGCCGCATATCGTGCCCGCCATACCATTGACCAGTATCTGCTGGCTATTGCGCCCGCCGTCAAGCCTCCGACGAGTGATGATGACCGGGTTCCACGGCTCTACCTGACCTTGCAGGATCGCTCGGCGGCGCGCAGGCTCTTGCGGTCGCACGGGCTGGCGCCAACCAAGCTGCTCATCGCGATGCATGTGGGCGGCGACGGCTTCAATGGTCGCAAACGCTGGGCGTCCAAACGATTTGCCGATGTGGCCAATGCGCTCATCGAGCGGTTCGATGCACACGTCTTGCTGATCGGGGGCAAGGTTGATATGCCGCTGGCCGAGCGGACGGCGGCGCTGATCCCGCGCGGCGCGACGATACTGGCGGGCGCGACCTCACTCAAGGTAACCGCCGCGCTGATCGCGGAAGCGAGTCTCTTCATCGGCAACGACTCGGCACCGCTCCACATGGCGGCGGCGGTGGGAACGCCCGCGGTGGGCATCTTCGGGCCATCCGACTGGAACCAGTTTCATCCCGTCGGAAAAACGGGCTACCAGCATCGCGTCGTCCATTCGAATCTGCCGTGCAGCCCCTGTTTCCGCTTCCTCGGCAACGACGCGCCATGGATTCCCAACACCTGCTATTCGCGGGCCTGCCTCAAGGCGATCACCCCGCAGCATGTGATGGATGCGGCGACCGAGCTGCTCTCCGGACGCGCGGAGCCACGGAATAGCGAGCGGTAGGCCCCGATTTAGGGGACAGTTAGCGGAACATGTCGGTTGAGGGGTCCATGACCAGCTCTCGGGCCGAGCCTTCGCGGCGCTCCAGGGTGTAGCCGCGAATCAGCGCCATCGGGCAGCGGCCCACTTTCCCCATCACCAGCTCGGCGGCGGAGGCCAGCTCATCGGCAACCGCCAGCACGCTCACCTGCATCGTGCGCCCGAAATCATCCGCCTGCCCGCGATAGTCGATCAGGGGTCCGAGTCCCGCCGCACCAATGGCGACATTGACGATGCCATTGCGCCACGGTCGCCCGAACGAATCGGCGATGATGACCGCGACATGCGCTCCGGTGGCTTCCTTCAGCGCGTGGTGAATGGCGAGGGCGCTGGCGTCGGGGTCGAGCGGGAGCAGGCATACCACCTCTTCACCTGGCACGTTTGAAGCGTCCACGCCAGCGTTGGCGCAGACGAACCCGTGAGGTGTCTGCGTAATCAGGATGCCGCGATCCATGCGCACGATACGCACGCTCTCGCGCAGAACCACCTCGACGTGGCGCGGGTCCTTCCCCCAGGTGGCGGCCCAGCGCCGGGCAAAGTCGGACGGCTCGACGCTCCTCAGGTCTACCAGCCTACCCTCGGCCTTCGCCACGATTTTGTGTGTCACTACCAGCACATCGCCATCCCGCGCCTCTTCATGGGCGTCGCGGATGGCAGCGCCCGCAACTTGTGCGAGGTCCATGCCGGGCGTCACCTCTGGCACAGCGCTGAGGCCGATAAGCCGAATCTCTGGCGACTGCGTCATGATGCTTCTCCCGCCCAGAACTGGGGATGTCTTTCTGATGGGCGCCATAGCCCGCGCTCAGCCAACTCGCGGAGGTCATCGGGCGTGTCCACATCAAAGGCCGCGCCTGGCAATTGGAGTATGCGCGGCTCGATGCCTGCTTCACGAGCGAGCGCGAGATGTCGCGCTAGGCTGTTTTCCCCAAAGGCGAAGCGGATCGCTGCCGGCGGGCGTAACAGCAGCATGTTGGTGCCCTGGGCCGCGCGGTCCGTCGCGATAACCACTGAGCGCTGCGCGTCGACGTTCGCTGCTACGCGTGTCATCTCTCGTACGTCTTCTGGCGTCAGTAACGGCAGGTCGCCAAGCGCGATGAGGAGCGCGTCGGCATGTAGCGCCCAGGCTCTGCCGCTTTCCAGGGCATGGTTTAGCCCGGAGTCCTGCTGGCGTATGGGCTGCGCGCCACTTTGCCACGCCCAGCGCAAAACGTCCTCGTCGGGGCTGACTACGCCGATATGAGCTATCTCAGCTCGCTGGAGTGCAACGAGCACCCGGCGCGCCAGCCAGCGCGAGAGGGCGGCCCGGCCCCCCGCGTCCAGTACGTCCGTCAGGCGTGTCTTGGCATGGGAGAGGCGGTTGAGCGGAACGATGGCCGCCAGTTTCATGACAACTTCTCCCTACTGGCGAGCTGCCGGGCAAATCGTAACGTCTCACTGGCAAGACGCTGGCGATCAGTTTCGTTGCGCATGATCGTGTCGGTCACATGGACCGCCAGATGGAGCTCAGCGGTGATGCGCTCGGCCAGCGCCGCGTCGGTGTTGTCAATCACCATGCCGTCGAGCACGTCGGCATAGATCCTGGCAACGCCCAGCGCGGAGACCTCATCGCCCAGCCCGGCCAGCATGCGATCCGCTGGCCCGCGCAATGCCTGCCCGCCGACGATTGGGCTGATGGCGACGCGGGGTACGCGTGCCGTGTGGAGTTGGTCGCGCAGCCCAGGTACCGCCAGGATTGGGCCGATGCTGACGATGGGATTCGATGGGCAGAAGATGATTGCTTCCGCCTGAGCAATGGCCTCGCGTACCGCGTCAGATGGTCTGGCGGTCTCTATCCCGGCGAAGCGGATACCCAGTACCTCATCGCTGTGGTGTCGCCGCACGAAGTAATCCTGAAACGCCAGTTCGCCGTCAGGGGTACGCACGCGCGTGGCGACTGTCGCGTCGGACATCGGCAACAAGCGCGCCCGGACGCCCAGCGCGGTCGTGAGCCTCTCCGCAACCTGCGTTGGCGACTGCCCCTCGCGCAGCCAACGCGTGCGCTGAATGTGGGTGGCGAAGTCGCGGTCGCCGAGGAGAAACCAGGTATCTTCGCCGTAGCGGCGCAGCATCTCCAGGGTTGCGAAGGTATCGTCCGCGATGCCCCAGCCGGTCTCCGGGTTGGCGACGCCCGCCAGCGTATAAAGCACGGTGTCGGCGTCGGGGGAGATGCGCAGGCCATAGAGATCGAAATCGTCGCCGGTATTGACGATGAGTGCCAATTCATCCGGCGCGACGATCCGATACAGTCCGTCAGCCAGCTTTGCCCCGCCGACGCCGCCCGCCAGTGCCACGATCATAACCGCGCAACCCCTCTCCGCTTTCCCGCATATCCCGCATATCCAGCGTTCCAGACCACCAGGCCGTCTCTCAGCGTATTATCGCTGAAAAAGCATGCCCTATTCCAACCTTAGTCCAGTTCGTAGGTGATGATGTTCTGCACCTTGAGGCGAATGGTGACCCGCTGCTGCTTGGAATAGATCGCATCAGCCTGCTTATTCCCCTTCTCCTCGCCGCGATAGCGAACCGCGAGACGGCGAATATCGGCCTGGGCAGTTGCTTGATCGTCGATGATTTCTACCGTGCCTTCGAGCGTCACATAGCGATACTCGTCAGGTATGCAGAGCGAAGCGCGCTCATCCCGGCGCAGATTGCTGTTCTTCGCGCGACCAACAGCAGTGTTCATCAGGATGTCGTCGCCGTCCAGGTCGTACCAGACGACGGACTGCTGTGGGGTGCCGTCGCGCTTGGTGGTGGCGAACACGCCGAAACGAGGTACCTTCAGATACGCACGAACATTATCAGGCAACCGCATATGCTGATTACTCCCTACGCTAAATACACAACAACTACACAACCTGTGTTGCCTCGCAACCGTTTCTCCCTACCGGCCGGCGACTGGAAGCTCGGTCACAGCGGGGATGACTTCTGTTGCCAGCAACTTGAAGACATCGGGATCGCTGACGTTGGGCATGTTAACAATGGCCTGGTCGATGCCGAGCGCGGCGAGCCGCTGGAAGTAGGCGACGGCCTCCGCGGGTGATTGCGTCCCATTGCCACCGCTGCGCGAGAGATGGAGTGTGCCGAGTGTCGTCTTCTCGATCTGCTCGTACGGCCGCCCGAGCTTCTCACAATGTCCGCGCAATACGTCGAGCTTGTGCTCCAACACGCCTGGCTGGAGCGACGAAAAGAGGTTGCAGGCATCGGCGTACTGCGCCACCAGTCGCAACGTCTTCTGTTCGCCAGAGCCGCCGATCAGGATGGGCGGATGTGGCCGCTGGAGTGCGTTGGGCACGTTGAGCGCGTTTGCCAGGTGATAATGCTTGCCTGAGTATGCCTGCGCCTCGCCAGACCACATCTGGAGCGCGATTTGAAGCAACTCCTCCAGGCGCTCAAACCGCTCGCTGAGCGGTGGGAAGGGCACACCCAGTCCACGATGCTCCTCTTCGTTCCAGGCCGCGCCAACTCCGAAGTAGGCGCGCCCGCCAGAGAGCACGTCGAGGGTCGTGGCGGTCTTGACCAGAATGCCGGGATACCGGTAGGTGACCCCTGTGACCAGTGTGCCGAGGCGGATACGCTCCGTCTTACCCGCGGCGAATGACAGCGCGCTGTATCCTTCCAGCATCTCCTCTTCTTTTGGCCCCTGGCTGCGGATTTGGAAGAAGTGATCCATCACCCAGAAACTGTAGAACCCGGCATCTTCGGCGCGTCGGGCGATGTCGCCAAACGTACGCCCAATCTGTTCTGGTCCGCCGGACCAGTGAAATCGTGGAACCTGCAATCCTACGCGCATAAAGCCTCCTGATGTGCCATCGGTATATGATGCTTCGCTCGCGCTGGTAGGTGTTTTCGCCAGCGCTACAAAAAATATAGCGCGTAGCGACAAGCTGCCCATTGGCCAAATGACTAGTTCCTCGCGATCTGGAGGCCGGGGTGGGGGTGTGATTGCGGGGAACGTCACCCCAATGCACCAGAAATACACCTTAACGATGGTACAATGCCGTGCATTTGGGCATGAATCGTGCAGGCTTGTCGCAGGCATATCATGGCAACCCAGGAGCGAGACATATGATGGAGCGGCGGGCGTATGTTGACAAATTGATACGTCTCTTTCGTCAGGTGGTCGGAGCGGTGCTGTCGTCGTGGCAGCGTACACTGCGGCTTGGCCTGATTACCGGCGCTGTGGCGCTGGTGACGGTTGAGGTCGTGTCCTGCTTCGCAACATCTTCGTTTCCCCCTCCCGCCGTGGCCCATCTGGTCGCCGTGGCGCTTGCGCTAGCGGTAGGCTATAGCTGCGCGATAACGCTGCTCATGGGAATACTCCTCAAGGGTGGCCTCATGTTGATTCAGCAGCTTGCGGGCGAGGTAGAGATCGGCGCTCACACCACTATCGCCAGGAGCGCCCAAATTATGCGGCACGATAT
The DNA here is from genome assembly GCA_036378295.1 of Ktedonobacterales bacterium. Classification (GTDB taxonomy): domain Bacteria; phylum Chloroflexota; class Ktedonobacteria; order Ktedonobacterales; family JADMIN01; genus DAHUXT01. The sequence continues at coordinate 857 of DASUWS010000158.1, read as the reverse complement.
GCGACGCGACCCGGAAGATGCCATCATGCGCACGCGCACGCACGCGCCCTCGTCGCAGCCACTGGAGCCCGTGCCTGTCTCGCACATGCCACGTATCGCATGGATGTATGTGGAGCAGCCGCTGCTATCGCCCTCCGCGTCGCGTGAGCGGCTCGCTGTTGCCGCTTCACCATTGCGCCCGGTGCAAGCGCCCGCGTCGCTGACCAGACCAGAAGCGACACATAATGTGCCAGAAGGCACTCCGAGCGGATGGCATCGCAATGGCGGCGTCACCCGCTCACAGCCTGCGAGGGTACGTCCTCCGCTGCCCGGCTCTGATGGCACGCGCTCAGAGAGGTTGTGGGAGCGCGTCAGCCAGGTGCTCGTTGGGCGACGCTAGCCGCCAGACCTCCGCGATGCCCGTTGCAAAAGACGTTCTTATCGTCCCCTCCAGGCTTTTCAAGACGCGAGCCAAGGGACGCTGAGGGGTGTTGGCGAGACGCTGAGAAGGAACTGTGACACCAGGCGTCCGCGCCGTGACGCGTTTGAGTGCATGCTCGCCCATACTGGCTGGTAGAGTCTGCGTTCTGGGGAGTAGTCCCGGCGGGCCGCAGATGGGCAAGGGCAGGCAAGTCACACCCCAAATTGGGGTGACCATCATCCTCCAAACGGCGTGGGAGATGCCCACCACTCGCCTGGCTGCATGAGAGCTACCCACCTGCGACATACCTCCTCGCCGCGGAGTGTTAGAGGTGCCTGCACGTGACTCGCGATGTATCGGGCGCGAGAGAGCAGACACATTCGTTGCGAGAGGATGGCTGACCATGCGCATTCACTTCATACGAGTCGCCTGGATTGCGAGCGTGGTGCTCGTGGTA
>DASUWS010000157.1:0-9865 GCA_036378295.1 Ktedonobacterales bacterium | reverse complement strand
CGCGCAGCCGGGCATAGTAGACATAGCCGCCAAAGACCGTCAGCGCCAGGCCATAGCCGCCGAGCAAGGCGAACAGCCCCATCGCTTCCGCCAGCAGCGATGGCTTACGCCGCCACCAGAGCATCCAGAGGAGCCAGCCTGCTCCGAGCAGCGGGAAGAATCGCAATCCATCGTGCATGAGCGATGTGATGACAGCGTCGATTGCCAGCAGGACGGGAGCAAATGGGCCGTTGCGATCAATCGGGCGGAAGGGATTGACTGTCGTCAGCGCGGAAGCGGCAACCGGGCCGGATTTTGCCACAAACTCGACTGGATGGGCGCGAATGATGGCCAGGCTATAATCACCGGCGAGCCTATAATAGTCACGATTCAGCGGAGGATACTCCTCGCGGATGACGTTCCAGGGGTCGGTATCTCCGCGCGCCAGATGCGCCTCAACGAGTCGCGCCACGGCCTCATAGTTGGATGGCGCTTCGTCCGCCATGCGATATTGCATCACTTTGCCAAGCAGGTTGATATTGGAGATATAGGTGACGCAGGTGCAGGAGTTTTGGACGCGGTTGAGCACGACATAGCTGCCGAGCACCCCATAGAGGACGACGAGCGCCAGCCCCGCGACAGGCACCACCTGCCGGAGCAGTCCACGCCGCGCCGCCAGCACCAGCAGGCACGCGAAGAGCGGGACGGGCAGATACATCCACTCGGGCCGGGTCAGAAAGAGCGCCAGCAGCGCCGCCGCCACCCCACAGAGCGCGCGCGCACCCGGCCAGCGCAGGAAGACGACGAGCGCCAGCGCCAGCGTTGCCAGCAGAAAGAGCGCGAGCCCCTCCGACAGCACCGGGAGTATATACGAGAGCAGATGGGTATTCAGCGCGAGCGGAGCGGCGATGAGGGCGGCAATCCACGCCCGCCGCAGCACGAGGCAGAGCGCGGCATAGATTTCAAGGGTCGCCAGAATGTAGAGGACCGCCTGCGCTACCGTCACGGCGCCGAGGTTGTCGCGCCCTGCCACAAGAAATATCAGTGCGATCAGCGCAGGATAGCCTGGTAGTCGCGCGGGATCTACGAAATGGCCTGCGGCGAGCATCTGGTGCGCCTGGCCGAGATAGGCGGGAGTATCGGGGTCAATTTCAGGATGCGGCGCATTGGCATAGTAGAGTATCGTCACCAGCGCGGTGAGCGCCAGCAAGAGACCGCCCCAGGCAACGTAGCGTGGCCCGCGCCAGTCACGCGACATCCACAGAAGCGCCTTCTTCAGCCGTGGATGGTGCAGCAGCCCGATGCTCATGGTCCCCCCGCGTGACAATGCTTCCCCGCACAGTAGTATGCCATTTCCAGTCCAGCATGAACACTGGCCTCCCATCACACATTTGAATGGGAGGCCAATGGAATGGTGTCGTACAGGCTACCAGAAGCTACCGAAAGCTACCGGGAACCGCTGGTGAGCCAGCCACTCTGCTCCAGCGCTTGAAGCAGCGCCGCATTGGAAGGCGTGCGCTCCAGCACGTTGAGCAACTGCTGAGTCGCCTGGGCGGGCGGCACGTCAGCCAGGCGGCGTCGTAGCGCCGTGGTTGCGCGTAGCTCCTCAGGCGTCAGCAGCATTTCCTCGCGGCGGGTGCTCGACTTGATGACATCCACCGCTGGGAAGAGCCTCCGCTGCGCCAACTCGCGTGAGAGGTGGAGCTCCATGTTGCCGGTACCCTTGAACTCTTCATAGACGACGTCGTCCTGACGGCTGCCGGTATCTACCAGACAGGTCGCCAGAATCGTCAGGCTGCCGCCTTCGTCGAGATTGCGGGCCGCGCCAAACGCGCGCCGTCCAGTATCCAGCGCCTGGGCATCGATACCACCAGAGAGGGTTCTTCCCGCTCCGCGTGAGGCCAGGTTCTCGGCACGAGCCAGGCGTGTCAGCGAGTCGAGCACCATGAAGGCATCGCGCCCAGACTCGGCGACCCGCTTTGCCCGCTCCACCGCTACCTGAACCAGCCAGGCATGGCGCTCGGTCTCTTCGTCGAAGCTGGCGGCATAGACTAGCCCGCCGCGTGGCTCCAGCCGGGCACGCAGATCAGTGACCTCTTCGGGCCGCTCGCCCACGAGCACCGCCATCACGACGGCATTGGAGTAGCCGGTCAGCACTGCCTCAGCGGCTTCCCGAATCAGGGTGGTCTTCCCGGTCTTCGGGGGAGCGACGACCAGCGCGCGCGAACCAAAGCCAAGCGGCGCGAACAGGTCGATGAGTCGGGTCGAGATCGGCGGATGCGCACCCTGCTCCAGCCGGATACGCCGCTCCGGGAATGTGGCCGTCAACTGCTCGAAGAGTGGGCGATCACGCTGGCTTTCAGGCTCGGCATCGTTGACTTGCTCGATGCGCACCATGTAGCGGCGACCACCGCGCTCCTCTGCCACGCCGCTGACCATATCGCCCGAGCGCAGTCCATAACGGCGCACATCTTCAGGATTGACGCGGGCATGTGGGGTCAGGTTGCGCGCATCCAGGATCTCGGCGGGTGACATTCCCTGACCACCGCCCAGCCAGAGCAGACCGCTGACCTCGACGGTGCGTGCGGGCGTTGCTGGCGGGGGCTGGCGCTGACCATAGCCATAGCGCCCTTCGGAACCAGCGGGCGCATGCGTATAGATCGAGCCAGCTTCCCGACCGGGACGTCCGCCACGGGTATCCATTCCACGGCGGCCAACACCGCCAGGACCGCGCCGGCTGCTCAGCGGACCACCACGCTCGGCCTGCTCGGCGTATGATGCGGGCGACGCGGGTGGGCGGCGATCACGCGGCGAGCGCATATCACGCTGATCACGCTGATCAGGATAGCCCCGGCCACCTTGCTGGTCGCCATACGGCGGATAGCCATACTGGCGGCCACCACGCGCAGGTCGGTGCTGCTCTTGCGAGCGGTTGCCGTTGCCGCCGCCATATTGTCCCTGCTGACCCTGCTGACCCTGCTGGCCTGGCTGCCCATAGGGCGCGTAGGGTTGATACGGAGTATGCGGCTGGGATGGATGCGGCTGGCCCTCGCCTCCGGGATAATGCTGCTCGCGGCCTGGCGGCTGGGGGCGCTGCTGCGACGCCCCACGGTTACCGGGGCGATACGGCGGCATGCTGCCCTGCCCCTGCCCACCACGCTGGGCAGGATTCTGATGGGATCGTTGTGGCTGACGCGGGGCCCCGCCCGAGACGTCACCACTGCGCTCACCGGGGCGTTGCTCCTGGTTCACCCAGACCGTGAATCCGCGGCGTTGCTGCGGCTGCTCGGCGACCGGGGCAGGCGCTGCCTCCGGAGTGGGAGGTGTGGCCGTGGTTGGGGTCGGCACGACATCTTGCGAAGCCTCGGGACTCTCGCCATGCGCGTGGCGCACCCGTGGCACACGCGAACGCCGCGCGGGAGTTGCCTCGCCATCACCAGACATATTGGCTTCCACGGATGTAGCGAGTGCGGCAGGCTCAGCGGGCATGTGCGCTCCCGCAGGGGTGGTGACGGGGACGACGGCCTCCGATACGCTGCCCTGCGCGGCCTGTGCCGCTTCTGTGATCTCTGGCGCCTGTTTCGCGGCACGCGACCGGCTGGCGCGCTTCCGCGTGGGAGCATCCTCAGTTGCTCCATCCGCCTCACCGGCAGCGGCGGTGGCACGGGTCCGGCGCGATTTTGGTGATGCTGCCGCTGGGGGTGCCTCGCCAGACATCTCGCCGGAAAGCGATGGCTGTTCAGCGGCGGCACGTGTCGAACGGCGGCGCTTCGGGGGAGACGGCTCAGCCGCCTCCGCAGCGGGAGCCGAAGCAGGTGTCGTCGCCGTGGTCGAGTCGCTCGCCGCAGCGGCTTCCGTGCGTCGGGTTCGGCGACGTGTAGGAGTGAGAGTTTCCTGATCTTCTGGCACAAAGGCCTCCTGAGCAGTGGAGCAAACATCTGCGCAAAGGGGGATTTTCCCCACACTCACGCCGACTTCTCCGAACATTGGGCATCTAAAGCGGGACAATTATCATGTCAAACACAACGCCAGCGCCTCCTGCGAAGCGGACTCCAGCGCGCACATCATGGAATCGTCGAGCTTGCACAGCTTGAAAGAGTACGAAGTACTTGTATTCCAAAAGTCACAGCACATCTTCAACGTCCGGCGCGCAGGCGCAGCCGGGCAGCGAATCGGCAGGGCGATACACTTGCTCCATCGCACAAGCAGCGAGTTTCGGGCCTTCGCTCACTCTCTGGAGCCGCCAAATCTTCCTGCATCATGCGCTCGTGTCATATCCCATGGAGCGCAACCGGCACAGGGAACCGGATGAGAGACGGCAACAGTTCGCAAGTTTCACCTGTTCACGCGCTTCAGAACGACTACCAGCGTCTCCACACCTGGGGTATGGGCTAGCGCAGAGTGAACGAAGCATTTTACGCGTGTCACGCATATCAGCGTGTTACGAACAGCGCAACGGGCTACCTGAGGCGGTGGATGCGCGTCAAGGCCTATCAGGCGCCACAATCGTGAGCGCGAATGCATAGATTGCACAATGCTTCAGCGGGAGGAACCCACTTGCGCGGGACGGGCGGATCGCGCGCCAGAGTTTCAGACTATCCCCGGCTGGCAGGAGCTGTAGGCTCCGTGTGCGCTCATGTCAGAGTTTCATGCGCAGAATATATATCGGACTCCCCTATTGTACGCCAATAATGTGTTGTATTGCCAGTCTTCCTACCGAACTGTCCCATTGTCGCTCCGTTGGATGGCGCGTCCGCCCATGGCTGTGCCGAAGGCGGCATGGGAACCGGAATAGGAGGTTGACTCACGCACAATACTGGCCGGAAAAGTGTTGGGCGTCTTTGCGCCTGCCCTCGCCTGAGTGAGCGACAACTCCAGATTCTCCTGCATCGATCTGATATCGGCAAGTTGCGTGCCCAGCAATGCCATTTCAGTGGCCTGGGTCCACGCATGTTGCGCTACTTGCCGGAATGCCCATACAGGCGCTTCCGAGCTGATCAGGCCATGCCGGACTCCAACGCCTGGCCCTCGGCACCCGCAGATACATCGAGCGTCGAGATTGCGCGTGCATTCTCACTTGCGGCAGACGCATGCGACAGCCGAGATGCCGCACTCGCTAATTCGGCCATCGACCCATACGCGCCCGAGCGTATTGTCTGCAATGCCTCCGTAGCGGCAGGGTCGCCCTGGGCAGCTCGCTGCGCCAGCATCGCCGGCTCGGCGGTATCTGTGAAGCGCGCACGTTCGTGGAGTAGCGGTTCCTGCGTCTGCTCAAGCGTGCGCAACCGCACCAGAATCTCCCAGAGCTCGACCTGTAAGCGCTCGGCAGTTGCCTGCGCATCCGAGAGCAGCCAGCGTAGATTCTCGCTGGTTTCTCTGACCTGGGCGCTAGAGATGCTCAGGAAGACAACGATCAAGACCGCGACGCCGAGAAAGACCAGCAGCGAGGGCATCCATCCTGATGCGGGCATATTCCACAGACCATACACAGCAACAATCACCAGCACGGCCAGCAGCGTTGCCAGAGCACCACCTCGCTCGGCAAAGAACGCTATCGCCAGTGCAACCGGAGGAAGGAGGACAAGAAGTGTCCATCCTTCGCCTCCGCGCACCCAGAGTATACCACTAGCCGCGCACAGGTCAACGGCGACCAGTGTTACCCGCGCCCAGATATGCGGCACACGGCGATCCATATGGTGACCGCAAGACTCATATGGAGACACATACAGTAGGGGCGAGGACCATCATACACTGAATGCTCTTTGTGGCTCAAATCCACAGACGAACGAACCTGGTGATCAGCTACACATTGGGCCACTCGCGCATATCGGGGGATACTGCCCCCAGAAACGGCCCCGACAAGTGCGCTCTCGTCCAGCCGTCTGATGGCGAGGATGCCACGAGATGCGAGGGTTCATGCGCCGGAGGCTACTGAGTGATGCCGGGCGAGAAGTAGCCAGACTTGCCCTCGGCAGCGAAACGCCATACGACCGATCCTTTGGCGGCATCGAGCGCGTACAGTGCATCGCTCGCGGCATAGACAACGCCATTGGCGGCGACAAGGCGGCCATTGACGCCATCACCAGCTTGATAACTCCAGCGCTTGATGCCGTCTGTGCCCAGGGCATAGACGTGGTGATCGCTCGATCCGGTAAAGATGACATCGTTGGCCACCACTGGCGACGCTAAGACGGCCCCTCCGGTACGGTATCGCCAGCGCAACGTCGGCGTGTCGGCCTGAATGGCATACACGTTGCCATCCTGCGAGCCGACATACACCGTATCACCTGCCAGTACTGGCGACGAAGAGATCCGGCCGCCTGTCGTGAAGTACCAGCGGCGATGGCCGTCCGCGATGCGCAGAGCGCGGAGGTTGCGGTCATCTGACCCGATGTAGATGACATCGCTGCCTATTGCCGCTGACGAGAGGACAGGGCCACCGGTAGAAGACCTCCAGATGAGCTTGCCATCAGCCGCACCCAGCGCATAAACCCTGTGATCGCGCGAGCCAACGTAGAGAACGCCATTGCCGACGGTAGGCCGAGCCTGTACCGCATCGCCGGTCTCGAACTTCCAGGCGATAGAGCCATCCGTCTGATTGAGTGCGTAGACGTGGTGGTCATCGGATCCGGTATAGATCAAGTTGCCAGCCAGCACTGGCCGCACCACCACTGATCCGGGGATGCTTGCCTGCCACAGTGGCTTGCCGTCGCTGGTATTGAGCGCGTAGATTGTGCCCCGCTCGGAGATAGCATAGATGGTTTCTTCCCCAGCCATCTCCGACGGACGTATCGGCGCGTCGGCGGTGAATCCCCAGCGCAGTGTGCCTTTTGCGAGTTCAACGGCATAGAGCGTCGCGCCACTGCTGGTAAACAGGAGCGGCGGCACGATGGTGGTATTGTTGATTGTGCCAGAACTGGCCAGCAGCCCGAACCCACGTGTCAGAACGGCGCTCGTGCCGACGGCAACCGCCGCGAGAGCCGCTATGCCCATCCCGCCGACCAAAAGCGCCCGCCGGGTCATGAGCTCATCGCCAAGCGGCTGGGCAATCGGCTGAACGCCCGGCCACTGCGGCGGACCCGCCTGAACGCCGGGCTTCGCAGGGGCAGATACGCGCATGGCGGCAGGGACGATTGCGGGCGCCTGGGCGGGAATGGGCGCGCCCGCCAGCAATAACACGATCTCGGCGGCGACTTCCTCGACAGGCTTATCCGTTGCTTCGATCCACGGCAGCCCCTGCATCTCCAGCGACAACTGACCTGCCCCACGCCGAATAATCGCGATTCGGCGCCAGCGCTCGGCGGCGGCCAGCCGGCGATAGGCTGCGAGCAATGCGCCTGCCCAGCCGGGCGTTGGGTCAGTCACCAGTACCACCAGCGCACGCGAGTTGCGCACCTGGGACGCGATGACCTGCGGCGACTGACCATCCGGCGGTGTATATGGCGCGGCACTCGCTCCCTGCGTTCGCAGTGCAACCGCATAATAGCTGGCAAGCATCGCTTCGGAGGGCGCATGAGCGACAATGATGTCACTGGCCGGAGGCTGCATGGTGTTTTCTCCTCACACGCTGATCGCACACTGGCCGCATACGCTCGGCGGTATCAGATTGCATTTTGCAGGGTAGCGGACTCTGTTTTCAAACGCAAGGGACCTCCGGCGCGTATTGTTGAGTGTGTTACAATGGTGCGGCCTGGCAACGAGGCACTAATAGGCATAACACCACACGAATCATAGCTTTCCGCCGGAATAGAGGGGGCGCCTTTCCAACTCTGGATGCATTCAGCGATCTGGTACGCGCTCCTTATTACTCATTACTCGCGCAGAAGGAGTCCGACGATGGACGATCAGTATCGAATACCTGATTCTAGCTCGCCAGCAGGCGACCAGACGCCCGAGGGCACAACTGCGCAAGCGAACGAGCACACGACGGCGGAGAGCGCACCGTCGCCAGCAACCGGGCCGATTGCCGACGCCTGGACTCCTGTGCCAGAATCTGCCGGAGAGACATCCACAGCAGATGATCAGCCAGCGATCTTCGCCACGCCAGAGCCGCCGGGCAATCCGCCGCGGGAGGAGCCATACGGGTACGCGGCTGCCACTGAGCCTGGGGCACCGAGTGGCGATGGCAGCGCTACCAGCACATCAGCGGTCGACGCTACCCCCGCCGCGCCGCCCGTAGACGAGCGGGCGCCAGCAACACTGGAAACACCGTATGACGCCTGGAGCAGCACGCCCATCAGCGCAGAGACGCCGGACAGCGCGCTCAGCGACCAGAGCGCCACCGCGCAAGCCTCAAGCGACGATGCGCCAGGCGCACCGGCATTCCCGTCCTATGAGATCCCGGCGACGTTTGTCTCGACTCCGGCAGACGGCGCGACGGAGAACGCGAGTGATGCCACGGCGCGAGCGGAGACTTCCGCCCCGGATGCGACGCCAGCCGACGCCATCATATGGCATACCCCACCTGCCGAGAGCGCGCCAACCCCAACAAGCGAGGCCGCGCTCATGGAAACGACGGCACAGGAGCCACCAGCCGTGCCAGGCAACCCATGGACAGCGGCCGCCGGAGACGCGACGGGCGAGAGTGCCGCGAGTGTTGCCGATATGCCACCAGCGGAGGGCATGAGCGGGGAGGCGACAGTAAGCGCGGAATCGCCCGTGGAGACGATGGATGCCTCGGCGGCATCACCCGCACCTCTGGCTGCGCCAGCAGACGTGCCCGCCGATATCGCCGCTCCCGAGGCCGCGCCGGTTGATACGCCGCCAGCCTACACGCCGCCGGCGGAGACGGCTGCTGCCTACATGCCTGTTGCTGACTCTGGCGCAACCAACCCGCCGGCCTATGCACCGGAACCGCCGGCCGCCAGCGAGGCCGCTCCCGTCGAGGCGACTCTCAGCCAGACGCCACCGCCCGTTGCCGATACTGCGCCCGCCTATACGCCTCCACCCGTTGTGGATGCTGCCCCTTCTTATATGCCACCACCAGCACCAGCGGCGTCCATGCCCAGCTACACGCCACCACAACCACCTGCTCCGCCCGCATATACGCCTCCGGCAGCGCCACCGGCCTATACGCCGCCCGCGACGAGCACGGGAGCGACCTATCCACCGGAGCCTCAACTGCCCATCTATGCGCAGACGAATCCGCCAGCAGCGCCGATCTATGCTCCACTACCGCCTCCACCGCCAGCGCCTGGCTATGCTCCACCGCCTATGGCGCCACAGCCACAGTCGCAGTGGCAAACCGGCCCTATGGGCGCAGCAGTGCCATCAGCACCGTCCGCTCCGCTGCCACCCACGCCTGGCTATGCTCCGTATGCTCCGCCGCCGATGGATCAGGGCTACTATATGCAGCCGATGGTCGTAGCAGCACCGCAGAAGGACAACTCAACGGTCGCGCTCGTCCTTGAAGCGGTCTGTGGTCTCTTCGGCTTGTATGGTATTGGCTGGCTCATTGGTGGTTACACTACGGCGGGCATTCTGCTGCTGGCAGGCGGTCTTCTCTTTGGAATATTCCTTTGGATAGCAGCTGCCGTTGGTGCGGTTTTCACAGCTGGGTTGACGCTCGCGTGCCCGGCGATCTTGAACATAGCTGTCTTGCTGACCTCGACGTTGATACTTAATAGCAAGCTCAAGCAGCGCCGGATGGGGATCGCGGGCTAATCACAGCATCTCCCGCAGCCTCTCATATCAGCCGCTCTCTCAGGGTTATCCGGAGGGCGGCTGGTTCATTCTCTCCGCGTCATCATACATGTGTCGCCGCCTGGCAGCACGGAGGAGATGCCGTTTCCTTGCATCAGCCCTCCCAGCGCGCCATTCGCTTGACATAGCAAGTGCCCTTGTGTACGATTGTCACACCGCGATATCGTCTCGATATGATATTGCG
>DASUWS010000156.1:0-10083 GCA_036378295.1 Ktedonobacterales bacterium | reverse complement strand
CGAAACAGCGGTCGGTCGCAACAGCCGAGCAATCGGCCACGTAACAGCGCCGGGCAGTATGCATGAGACACTCCTTGTACGGGCGGCATTGGCAGGACCAACGTCCAGCATTCGGCCCTCAGGAAGTCTAGCACAAAATCTGTGCTCCCGGTGCGGCCAGCGAATGGTGCCAAGCGGACAGAGAGCCACTCTGCCTATCTCTCGGCTCTGCGCTTTGCTTCGAGGAATGCCATAGTCTGACCCCATTCGAGCATCCAGGTGGGAGGTCAGAGCGGCATTCCTCTCTTGCGCTCACGATGCAATATCCAACACAATCTTGCCCCGAACCGACCCAGCCATATCGAGTCCGTCCCCGCGAGTTGATAGAGATCTTCGAAATGTGTCGTCGTGTAATGCAATACGACGTCAATCGAGCTCACGGGAGAGGTCGAGAGTGAGTGGGGATACAGAGTCGATGACCTAGGCGATCAACTTCGATCCGATGCGGTTTCAGGGTATACCACGGCGACTGTCCGGAATCTGGCGCAGCATATTACTGATAGGTCGCTGCGCGAGCAGTTTCTAACTGACGTAAGACGGACAGGTCCGGTCGTCTCTCACTGCTCGATGCCCGCCACCGGGTCGACATGTTGGTGCTTGGGCGTACTGGCGCGTGGTGATGCGCGGCCACCCTCGACACGCGTGCAGGCGAAGCCGGTACCGCAGAGGGGCGCTCATGAGAGCAATCTGGCCTCCAGCCATCGCTACCACATCTCCGAGAAGAGTAGTCCCAGCGGCCCAGGTTCAGCACGACCGCGGATCCGCGAGTGTTGTGTACGAGGCAGACTTATTGTTCGTCAGCGTCCGGCCCGCAGGAACTCACAGTGCGATGTACATCTAACGACAGCACCTCAGTATCAAGCAAGGGAAGATAGAGAGCCATATGCGTATGTTTGGTGCCGTTATCCGGAATCCGCCTGCCCCGCCCGGATTCCCGCTTGGAGGTGCGCTCTCTATCCCTGGACGATCTCCTGCCTGCTCGTTCTTGCTTGGGACGGCCCAGTCGCTTGCGCGCTGTCATCGGTAGACTTCCCCTTTCTTGTCCTGAAGGTGAAAAGCAGCTTCTCCCCCACGACAATGCTGCACAAGTTGTGCCCACCGAAGCAGCCAGAGCGCCCGCTTGTCCCATCAGGCACTGAGCAGACTTCTGGTACGTCGCCATATAGATCCATCAGTTGCATGATGCGCTCACCATTGTGCGTTTCTGCCTGCGCGAGGTTATTAGGGACCGTGCCTGCTCAGGTGAAACTCAGATGAGACTAGTGAGTTTGCTGTTGCTGGGAGGGTGCCTGAAGCGCCTGTTGCACCTGTTGCTGCATTGCCTCGCGCACCGGCTGCATGGCTTGCTCCATCTGCTTCTGCAATTCCTGACGCACCGGCTCCAATGCCTGATCCACCTGCTGGTGCAAGGCATTCCGCACTGGTTCCAGCATCTGCTCTACTTGCTGCTGGAGCAAATCGTGGACTGGCTTCAATGCCTCGTTCAGTTGCTGCTGGACTGCTTGCTGGATCTGTTGCTGCAGCCGCCCAAGGATAGGCTGAATTGCCTGCGAAATCTGTTGCTGTAGCCCACCAACAACATCTTGGCCCGTAACTCCCTGTGCGACATTGCCTAGAGTTCCCGTCAGGCCCTGGCTCTCCTGTCCCTGATTCTGCTGCTCCTCATGCTGCTGATCGTTTGGCATGCTACGTGTCCTTTCATGTTTATGGAGAGGATTGGTGTCCGTAGAACCTGACGCATACGTTCCGGACAGCCTTTGCTATCAGCCCCGTTGCATGTCGTGTGCCAATTGGCGGTAGCCATTGGTAGATACGCATGCACAGGCCAACCACGTCACCGGGACGGCCCCAGAACTAGGCGCTACGCACACATGAGCGCTGCTCTCTTGTCCGAAGCGGCACCAGTCATGTTTCAGATGATTTCGGAGGAGTTCGCTTCCGCCCGGGGCCTGGTGGAGGCTGCCCTAGTGGCGGGCGTGAGCCAGCCGCACGAGAAGCGGGCTTCTGTGGCGTAGGCTTTTGAGGAGTTGGCCTCTGGGGAGTGGGCTTCTGAGAGGGAGGCTTTCGTGCAGGCGCAGGATGCACAGCAGCAGGACGTTTGGAAGGGGTCTCCCGTGGCGTGGCGGGTGGGCGCGGAGAAGAAGTCTCCTGTGGCGCGACAGTCCCCCCACGCAAGACAGCAAGCGCTTGCGGGACCTGCTGTGCCAGAGATTCTTTGACCGCCGTCACCAGTTGCTCCTGCATATGCTCCACTGCGGAGTTCATCCGCTCCAACTCCGGCTGGATCAGTTGCGACAGATCCTGGCGCAGCCGCGCTGTAATCGGCTGCAGTGTCTCCTGAATATAGGTATCCCAATCAAGTCCCAACTCGCTCGAGAGCAGCGCCGATGCCTCATCATGGGCACCGACACGTGCCATCATGCCACCTCCACTCTCACCTGAGTCCACCTGCATATTCTGATTGCTCACGGCTATACCTCTCTGCGTGGTGCTGAAGCACAGGATGCGCACTGGCCTAGATGCTGTCTCTAACATTCATGGCCCCTACACGCTCAAAACTCAAGGTATTGCATGCTTCAGGCCACCACGCACCTGATGGCATGGAAGATGCATCCCTTCCCTTTCCACGCCCGGAGGAACAGGGCAGTGCGTGACCGGTCGGGCCCGCAAGGTGATTTTCAAGCAGCATTTGTGGGTCACGCTTCAGTAGGGTATTGCTCGAATGTCAATGGGTGATTGGCATCGCTTGAGAATGGTCGAAGTGAATGAGCCGATGGAGCTGAAGCGCAGCAAGGGTGTAGATGCAGGAGGCATGGAACATGGCAGTTGAGCGCCGGTCGGCCACCCGGCAAACGACTTCGAGTAGTCTAGTCGAAATAATCGACCGCATCTTAGACAAAGGTCTCGTGATCGATGCGTGGGTACGCGTTTCCCTGGTTGGCATCGAGCTACTTACCATAGAGGCCCGGGTCGTTGTGGCCTCAGTGAACACCTACCTTACCTACGCTGAGGCGATTGGGCAAACCGGGCTCGTTTCTCCGCCACAATCGGCCGAAGGGTCGACACGAGCATTGCCCCAGCCTAACGATGATCAGGTCATCGGGTATCTGAAGTCCCACGCGGAAGGGGTGCAGCCAGAGCAGATCGAAGCACACTTCGAGATTCCCCGCGATGACGTCGAGAACATCATGGATCGACTCACTAAGGAGAATCGTGCCCGATGGGATATGCAGCACAGCCTGTACATGCCCACGTAGCGCTAACTGATAGCCGCAGACAATGCCTGGAAACGGGTTGTAAGTGTGTCAAAGCATGATCTCATCCCAGATATGGACAGCTCGACGCGATCATCCAGAGAGCCAGTGGCAGCCAGCGACCGGGTTGGTACCTACGTCTACTGTGTGGTTCCGTGGGAACGCTGGCGGAACAAAGAGACTAGTGGCAAGGTACCGATCGACGTGCGCGGAATGGGTGAGGAAGGCAATCCAGTACGAGTGGTTCACACTGAAGACCTCGCCGCACTCGTCAGCGATTCGCCGCGAGACGGCTGTGCCATCTCACGGCGGAACCTTCTGGCGCACGAGCGCGTGATTGAGTACGCCATGGCCTCCTCCGACGTCCTCCCCGTGCGATTTGGCGGGATTGCGTCGAGCGATCAGGAAGTACACGAGACATTACTCGTCGCTCAGAGACAACGCCTGCGCGAGCTGCTTGGGTTGGTGCGCGGCAAAGTTGAGCTCAGTCTCAAGGTGCTCTGGCGCGGTACCCAGCTCTTCACCGAGATTGTTGCCGAGGATCCTGTGATTCGCGGCTTGCGTGACGATCTCGCGGGAGGAGCCAGCTTCTCCAGGCGACTGACGCTCGGCCAGATGGTAGAACGCGCGATGGTGCGCAAACAGGAGCATGAGGCGGCGCGACTCCTGGCAGCACTCCAGCCTCTTGCAGCGGCGACACGCGCCAACCCGGCGCCTCTCGACACAATGGTTCTCAACGCCGCCTTTCTGGTGGATCGAACGAAGCTGAATGAATTCGACAAGGCAGTTGACCAACTCACCGTCAGAGATGCCAACCGGTTGATCTATCGCTATGTGGGGCTATTACCTGCCTACAGTTTCGTCAGCGTGGACCCGAACAGACAGGAGTAGTGCCGTGGGATTGTCGAGCAATGCTGGCAAGATAGGTGACACTGAAGACCGCGCGGATACGGCATGTGGATGGTATCTCTACGGTATCATCCAGCAGCCGCCATCCTCTGATGCATGGGCCAGTACTGCTCTTCTCCCCCACAATTCGGAGGCAATTCAAATCCTGCAGCATACGGGCGTCGCTGCCGTTGTGCGATCTGTTCGGCTGGCTGACTACGAACCAGAGACTCTTCGGGCACATATGCGAGATGCAGACTGGCTAGAAACGATGGCCAGGCATCACCATAGGGTGATCGAGTCAATCCATCGGCAGCGCCCGATACTTCCCGCGACGTTTGGATGTGTGTATCCTGATGCGGATGGATTGCGTGCTGCCCTTTCTGAACTGCGCGAGGCACTTCTGGCCCGGCTAGCGTGGGTGGCCGATTGCGACGAATGGACGGTTCACCTCTATGCTGAATCGAACGCATTGAAGCAGCGCCTGATTCTGGAGCATCCAGGCCTTCAACACATCCAGAGAGAAATCGACAGTGTCCCCCCTGGACGCGCCTATTTGTTGAAACGCAAGCTGGCAGGAGAGATCGAGAACGTCATGGACTATGCAGCGACAGAACTCGCCGAGAAGGAGTTTGGCCGGATTCGTCCAGTCACGCGGGCTGGCATGGTGCAAACACTGGACCCGATAGCGCACGACAGACAAGGGGAGCTTGAGATATTACGGGCAGTCTTCCTCGTGCCACGGCCGGACGTCACCGCTTTTCAGCGTGCGGTAGAGGAGATTGCATCCCAAGACGGGGGGATACGGGCCGAGTACAGTGGTCCCTGGCCGCCCTACAGCTTCGCCAGGCTAGATATGGAGCGAGATGGTGACGGATAGCTTTACCGAGGAGAAGAATGTCACGCTTCTCGATCTGCTCGATCGCATCCTCGATCGTGGGGTAGTCCTGACCGGCGACCTCACGATTTCTGTGGCAGACGTAGACTTGATCGTCGTGGGCTTACGCGTCCTGCTTGCCTCGGTGGACCGGTTGGAACAGGTGGATAGAGGGTCATCCTGGCCGCGAGGAAGGGAGTTAGCGCATGGCTAGCGACCGCTGCTACGTCTATGCCATCGTTGACCGCTCGGCTACCCTTCCACATAATCTGACAGGGATCAAAGGCGAACCGCTTACGCTGGTGTCCTATCGGAAGCTTGCCGCTGTGATCTCTGCGACGTCTGAATCTCGGGTGCAGCCACGCGCTGCATTGCTGGTTCGTCATGCGGCAGTCATTGAGACAATCTGCCAGATCATGCGAGCGCTTCCAGTGCGCTTTGGCACCGTCTTACCCGATGCCGCGGCGGTTAACCAGTCGCTTGCGGAGCGCTACGACACCTTGCTGGCCGACCTCAATCGGGTTGGTGACAAACGGGAAGTTGGCGTGACGATATTCTGGGAAAGTGCGGAGGATTCGCCTGATACGAATGGTGCGCCACACCGTGAGCATATGGCGAACCCCTCCTCCGCTGAGGTGGAAGGTCGGGGTACTCGCTATCTCTTGAAGCGCAGGGAGGTCTATCAGCAAGACCAGGCTGAACGCGATCAAGCACAAGCCATAATCGCTGAGCTAGACAGCAATCTGGGCCCGCTTGTATATGAGAGCCGTTACTCACTGCGCACGACACCGCGTGCCAGTGTGCATGCCGCGTATCTGGCGTATCCAGAAGGGCTAACGCAGGTGCGCAACGCCCTGGCCTCTTACCAAGCCATACACCACAACACACATCGCCTCATTATCACGGGTCCCTGGCCGCCCTACAGCTTCGTGAGTGCTTCTCGCGGGCTCATACACATGGCGAGGAATGCGGAAGAGTGATCGGAGTTCCAGATAAAGCAAAACGACTCCCCAGCGGGAGACCAGAGGCAATGCGCATGCAACGAAGATGCTTGAAAGTTCTTCTCAACTCATATAGATGGAGGACCATTGATGCCAGAGACGCGCCCAGAGCCGCACCACCGCGCGACAACCCCCAAGCCAGGTGACATGGCACGTGAGGGGCAACTACGAATCGCCCGGTCGCTGAAGAGTGCTGGTCACATGCACGAGGCCATTCACTTGTTGAATGACCTTCTGGACAACCACTCGCAGGGCCCTGAAGCGCGCGAGGTCATCGAAGAAATTGAATCGATTGCCCAGGACTGCGAACGGCGCGGATTTATCTACGCTGCGCTCGACTTGTATAGACATCTGGATCGTCTTCAGTGACCTTCTCTCGCGCAGATGCAGAGAGAGAAAGCCATCAAATCGCCAATGGACGTGCTGCGTCTTGTGCACCTCTACCCGGTCAGACCAGTTGGTATCCAGAGTCATGGGCACACCACCAAAGAAAGGAGACGGCCAATCCTCCTGATGCCCGCAGGCGGAGGTCTCCTGGCCGAACATGTGATGAGTTCAACAGACCTGCCCCAGCCTCTCGAAGAGCATCTGGGAACCAATTTGAGCGAGTTGAACGAGTTCGCCGCTCAGCTTGCTAACACGGGGAAGATGCAGATGGAGCGGATCGATGCTGACCCTTCGAACGTTGAGCAGGGACTCGCGAAGCTGGTGCTGACCATTATCGAGTTGATCCGGCAACTGCTGGAGAAACAAGCCATCCGCCGCATGGACTCTGGTACGCTTACTGACGCCCAGATCGAGCGTATGGGCGAGACATTTTTGAAGCTCGAGCAAAAGATGGAGGAGTTGAAAACTGTATTTGGCCTGGAGGCGGAGGATCTCAACTTGAATCTCGGCCCATTGGGCGATCTGATGTAAAGATGCCGTATCGCCATCGGGCACCCTCTGTGTGAGGATCGGCCTGGGGAAGGGGATAAGAATCGTATGGAAACGACGTATGGTACACTCGACAGCTCAGCAGGTCGGTATCAGACACCTGATCGTCGCGTCGGGTCATCCAATCAGGGAACGAACCTGGCCGAGCTTCTGGAGCGCGTTTTGGACAAAGGAATTGTCATTGCTGGCGACATAACCATTTCGCTGGCCGAAGTGCAACTGCTGACCATCAAAGTACGCCTCCTGATCGCATCCGTGGACAAGGCGCAGGAGATCGGTATCAATTGGTGGCAGTCGGATGCGTCGCTCTCGTCACATGCTCATGAACTGGAAGAGGAAAATCGCCTGCTGCGGGAGCGCCTGGACCGTCTGGAAGCGAGACTGGCTCCGCCTTCGAGCGAGCATGCCCCAGAACAGAACGGACGCCAACCAGAAGCTGAACAACTCGATGCCCACGCGGGCTAGGCATACGCAACCGGAGCGTGCGCATTTTGCTGCTATCCGTCATGCAAGCGACATCCTCGGTGGTGGACAGGCGTTGGCATTGGACTGTCACAACCAGCGCCAGCAGCAATGGGCAGCACAGCAGAGCTCCGCCTGCGGAGAACGGAGCCACTTCTGAAATTGCCAAAAACGCTGACACAGGTAGACATACCAGCTGCCGGTCATACATCGTCAGCCATTGCTCTCGACGACGCTCCCTGAATCGTTACTTGTTTCGTTGACCTCAGCGCCCGCTTCCTCCTGCGCCAGCGACTCTTTCATGTGGCGAATCTCGTTGAGCCGCTCGAGGAGAGCGTCCTCTTTCGCCTGATACGCAGCGTCATCAATTTCGCCTGATTGATAGCGCATACCAAGCTGCATGAGTTCGCTCTGTACCTTACTCTCGTCCAGCGCCTCAGACTCAACCTGGTCCTGTATAGAGCGGAGGATGAACTCGAATCCGCGGACCGGTCCTTTGATCGGCGCTGTGAGCACATCACTGAGTAACTTCAACATCCTGATCTCCCTTGCTGCCTACGGCAATGGTGACAAAGTTGTAGGGAGGCAATGGCCCAGTGTATTGGAACATGAGCCGTCCTTCCTGCGCCTGGCGCAGCTTGTCCAGTTGAGCTTCGAATGCGGGGATTTGCTGCTTGTCCACCAGAAATGATGCATTCAGGACCATGAGGTCGGAGAAAAGGTCCCCAGTACGCGAGTTCACCGCCAGGGGTTGCAGCAGGTTCAGCACGTCTGTCGCCGCCTGGTCACTCTTTCTCTCAATCGCATTTCCAATGAGCTCACCTAACTGGGTTCGCTCATCGTACGTTTCCTCAGGAGTGGTGCCGGCGATCTGATCACGGAGTGTTCGGATCGATTCGTCTTCGTCCGCGATCTCCGCAAACAGGCGCTCTTTCTCCCACAGGACTTTCACCCCTAATTCAACACGGTCGTGCACCGCATCGAGCGCCTGATGGAGGTCATCAGATACGGCCGCCAGCAATTGCTGCTGAACGGATTGATCGTCCTCCGCTACGGTTCCGAAACTCACCGGCAGCACATCCGCTTGCTGCATGACCTTTTCAACGACCTGCTCATGCGCCATCAGGTTCTCACGAGTCACGTCGTAAGAATCGAGCGGTGAATTGCTCACGATTGCTGCCAGATCAGCCTGCTCTACTGCCCGCACAGGCTCCCCGCCGATACCTGATACATCAAGCGCCTTGCCTCCTGGGACAGCCTGCGCGCGTGTGATGCAATAGACGTATGTTCCTGCAGCATGATCTGCTTGCTCTGGCTGGGTCGAATTCATCGTATGCCTCCTTACCAATATGAAGAGATCAACAAACGCGCCGCCCGTCTGGCGGGCACCAAAGGGAACGCAAGAGAGTAAGGGAGAGACACTTCACTGCCCAGCGAGCGGGGCGCTTGTCCTTCGGCTTTCGGTGCCGTTCCCACCACAAGTGTTGCGAATGGTAATCCAGCGCCTCCCTCTTCTCTATTGCATTGCCACGCCGCTCCCATAAGCGACGCCCTTACCCGCTAGGTATTGGGCCTATCAACGCTACTGACTGCTCTGCTGCTCAGGCGCCTGTTGTGCCTGCGGCGGCACCGCCGGTGGCTGCATCTCGGGCTGCGCCTGCTGTCCCTGCTGCGCCTGCTGCCCCTGCTGTCCCTGCTGGGTCTGCGGTTGCTGCGGCGGCACTGCCTGCGGTTGCTGCGGCTGAGCGACTCCTTGCGTCGCAGGTTGCTGCGGCTGGACCTGTGGTTGAGGTTGAGCCTGCACCTGCTGCGGCGGTTGCTGCGGTTGCTGCGGCTGCTGCGGCTGCTGTTGCTGCTGTTGCTGCTGTGGCAGCGCCTGTTGTGGTACTGCCTGCTGCGGCGGTTGCGCCTGCGTTACGGGCTGCGCCTGTTGTGGTACTGCCTGAGCTTGCGGTTGCTGTTGTGGCAGCTGTTGCTGCTGCACCTGAGGCTGTGTCGCCCTTTGGAGTTCAGGTTGAGCCTGAGTCTGGGGCGTCACGTATGTCTGTGGCTGTGGCTGCGGCAACGCCTGCCCCTGAGTCTGAGGCTGAACTTGCGGTTGAACAGCAGGAGCCTCGACAACCGTGGCTGATTGCGGACGCGAGGCAAGAGCGGTAGTGGCCATATCCTCGGCGTACTTCTGATACGTCTCCACAGAAGCCACGACTACGCGCGCCTCAAGGGTGAGTGCTTCGATACTGAGTACAGAGACCCGCGCCCATACATCGATGACAATCCCCTTGTTCAGGATACGATCAACCAGTTCGAGAAGCATTCCGCCGCCCTGTTGTCCTGGCCGTCCCGATCCGGAACTCTTTGGGCTTCCACCTGCATTACCCCCTACGCTACGTACACCCATCGATCAACCACCCTTTTCTGAACGTGCGTCCTTGCGCACCGCATATCACGGCTGACTCCGCGCCCAGAGGCCCGGCGCAACCAACCACTTTTGTGCGTGGTTGCGGGCAAAGAGCCCTGTGCCCTGGAAGGCAGCCTTGCAACTTTTCACTTACGTCAGGGATTCCAGTGACACGCACTGAAACCTTGCGTAATAGGTTGCAGGGACCATGCCACAGTGCCCCATAAC
>DASUWS010000155.1:0-3749 GCA_036378295.1 Ktedonobacterales bacterium | reverse complement strand
GCATCCTGCACCGTCATCTTGCTCACGTCGGGCACATTGATGGTGCCTGGGCCGCTGCTCACGGTGACATTGATCGTCGTATCCCATTTCACCCGCTGCCCGCTTGGCATATCCTGCGTCAGCACCTCATTTACTGGCCTGTTGCTCGCCACCTTCGTGTCAACCAACTTGAGGTGGTCCGTGTTTGCCAGCCCCTGAGCTTCGACCAACTGTTTGCCTACGAATTTGGGAACGGTTGTGAATTGCGCGGGAGGAGTTGTTGTGTTGCCGCTCAGAGCGCCATTCACCAGCACAACGACCAGAACGCAGGCGACACCCAGCAATAACACCAGACCTCCGAGCATCGCGGCGATCAGCCCGGTATTGCGTTTCCGCTCTTCCGGATAGTCCTCATTGGGCTTTCCAGAGATGCGTGGCACCGTCCCGCGCGCTGCCCATGGGCTGGTGCTGAGGCCATTCATTGGCGGCTCACCAAAGTCTTCATAAGTAGGCGCGTCGTAATCATCATCCGAACCGGATGGGACGCCCCGGCGCGGGCCACTCATAACGGCTGAGGCGCCAAATTGGGATTGGCCACGACCCGGCATGGGACGGTTATCGATGCCAGGAAGCGCGAGCGGGCGAACGCCTGTTGCCCCCGCGCCCATACGCTTGTTTGGCCCGCGGGAGTATTGTTCGAGCGCGTAGGCGAGCGCGTCGCCATTGGGGTAGCGGTCGCGCGGGTCTTTTTCGAGGCAGCGCAGAATGATGCGCTCCAACTCGCGCGGAATATCCGGATTCAGGCGCGACGGCGGCTCAGGGATATCCTGGATATGGCGCATCGCTACCGCGACGGGCGTATCGCCATCGAAAGGGGTTCTGCCGGTGAGCATCTCATACATGACGATGCCCAGAGCATAGATATCGGCGGCAGGCGTCACGATCTCGCCCTGAGCCTGCTCCGGCGCGTAGTACTGGACCGTGCCGAGCGTCATCCCGGTGGTTGTGAGCCGTTCGGCGTCAACGTCCTTGTAGACACTGGCGATGCCGAAGTCCGTCAGCTTGACCAGCCCGTCGTCGTTGAGAAGGACGTTCTGGGGCTTGACGTCGCGATGCACAATGGTACGGCGATGGGCAGCGCCCAGGCCAAGGGCGACATCATGGGCAATCTCGACGGCGCGTTCTGGCTCCAGCACACCCTCGCGCTTGAGATAACGGCGGAGATCGGACCCATTGATCAATTCCATGACGATGTAATAGGCATCGCCGCTCTGACCATAGTCGAAGACCTGGACGATATTGGGGTGCTGTAGAGCTGAGGCGGCACGTGCTTCACGTTGGAAGCGTGTAACGAATTTCGGGTCGCTGCTATAGACCTCGCGCAGAATTTTGATGGCCACCTCACGACCCATACGCAGATCCGTCGCTCTGTGTATCGTGGCCATGCCGCCGCGACCGATAGGCTCGCCTAGCTCATATCGATCACCGATCAGCTCGTTCGGTTCCATTGTTCTCCCCATCACGGCGCCAAACCCCTCACGCCGTGTGTTCCACGTCTTCCGGACTTCACCAGCTTTGGCGCTCTCCGCCCGTCTCTAGAACGAGAATCCCACACTTGTTTTGAGTTGTATGTGAGTCTTGCGAGCGGCTCTGTGATCGTGGCTGTGGCAGGCACAGCGCACGAGGTAGAGTAGCCAACAGATCAGGGTTATGCCAAGCGTCTTGCCTTGCCTACTCTAACGCGCTGCATAGGCGGTGTCAAGGCTAACAGGCATCTGCCGCGCCTTGCTGTATGCCCCGAAGCGATGCGCCCGGTAGAATGTCAGCAGTGTACCACACGGCCCGATAACTCGCTATGCGACAGGTCACAGAGTCCTACCGCTCTCGTGGACCAGTATAATCCCACTTCACTTGCCAATACGTGCGAACAAGACCGCACGTCTCACGCCAAGTCCCTTCCAGACCAGCGCAAGGCCTCGATGCGCGCGTTGACGCCCCGCATGCCGGGTGCTATACTGCCCACAGCGAGCGCAGAGACGCTGCCCGCGTCTACGCCCGACCAGCCGATGTAGCTCAATTGGCAGAGCAGTGGTTTTGTAAACCACCGGTTAGGGGTTCGAGTCCCCTCGTCGGCTCCCTTTAGGCTCCCCATGAATTGCGACGTGACACATTACTGAGCGTGCGCTGATTCCTCACGAAATGGCCTCCATACCCATGCGCATACCCATGCGCGATTTGAAACGGGCCAAATGTCACCCTAACCATCAATGCGCCCAAACGCCATAGCCTGGTTGCGATGCAGTGCCGCCTAGTGACGCTAATGTTCTGAACCCGCTGATGTATCTGTGGCAGGATCCTCAGGAGATTTGCCCTCTTGCATTTTGATATACCGCATGCCTACTCGCACTAGCAAGACGTAGATCGTGCAGACGATGAACGCGATAAAGGCGACCGCCATGAAGACAATCGCGATTGGCACCGAGACGTGTAGGAGCATTCCAGCCATAGCACCAGCACCCGTCAAAAGCGCCAGAAAGACGATGGTACCGTGAATCACTCCATAGCGAGTGATTCCAGCTTGGCTTTTCACAAAACCAAAGAACAGCGATGTAACAACAAACACAATCGAGATCACCAAGAAAAGCAGTGCCAGGAAGAGTGGAGTATCCGAGACGCCCATAGGAACGATAACAGGTAACAAGATGAGATCAAGTGCGCCAATACCTGAAAGCATATAGCGATCATAAGCGTACATGTGTCCCGATTCCATGTCGATCCACTCTTCGCGCATGGCTATGAGTGAATCACGAATAACGCCGATGCTAGACTCAGAAACATCCTGCTCGTTCTTGATACTGTCTATGAGTGCATCCAATTCCTCGGGGTGCCGCTTGAATCGTGTTCCGAATTTCACTGCCTGCCTGATAGCGCGCACCCGAGAATTCTTCTTGCGAGATTGGTTCTGCATAGCATGACCTTCTATTGACATGCAGCCATATTCATAAATTCTTACGATCGCTCTTGAAGCCCCTGCGAGGATCGTAGTGCCATTGCCCCAAAGATCTCGTTCATCGCCAGGGCGACGTCTCGCTGCATCG
This sequence comes from Ktedonobacterales bacterium, assembly GCA_036378295.1. Classification (GTDB taxonomy): domain Bacteria; phylum Chloroflexota; class Ktedonobacteria; order Ktedonobacterales; family JADMIN01; genus DAHUXT01. The sequence continues at coordinate 672 of DASUWS010000155.1, read as the reverse complement.
TCGGCAGGAAGTGGCTGTAGGTGTTGAGCGTGATGGCCACCGACGCGTGCCCGAGCATCTCCGAGACCTTCTTGGGATTGACATCTTTGAGCAGCAAGAGAGTCGCCGCGGTGTGGCGCAGATCATGAAAGCGAATATCTGGCACACCGGCCTTTTTCTTCAAGGGGATGAAGCTTCCCCGCTTGACGTTGTTGGGCTCCAGGTGACGCCCGAGCGAATTGCAGAAGACGAGATCCTGATCGTCCCACGCGGCGCCCATGGCAAGCCGCTCTTCGAGCTGGCGCGTCCGGTGCACTCGCAACGCCTCCACTGCTGGCGCGCTTAGAGTCTGTTATGAACTCGACCTGGAGCGGGTGATAGGATGGAGCCATGGCTACACCACCCGCTCCACGCAAACCCTATCCATCGGATATTAGCGACGACGAATGGGCTTTCGTCGCCCCGTACCTCGCCCTGGTGCGTGAAGATGCGCCGCAGCGACGGCATGACCTGCGAGAGGTTTTCAACGCGCTGCGGTGGTTGACCCGCACAGGCGCCGAGTGGCGGCTGCTGCCGCACGACTTCCCCCGCTGGGAGGCGGTCTATCAGCAGACGCGCCGCTGGCTGGCCGCCGGGGTCTTCGAGGCGATGGTCCACGATCTGCGCCTGCTGCTGCGCGTGGCTGCGGGGCGC
>DASUWS010000154.1:0-13882 GCA_036378295.1 Ktedonobacterales bacterium | reverse complement strand
CGCGCGGTTGCCGTCGCGAAGGAGTCGCTGGCAGATGCTTCAAACGGCGACTACATCGTGCTGGTGGCGCATGGCGATGTGATCAAGCTGATTCTGGCCCACTATCTGAATACGCCCATTCCCGCCGTACCCTATCTGGTCGTCAGCAACGCCTCCATCAGCGGGCTGGCGTTTACAGGCGATGCGCCGCCACAGATTCTGGCAACCAACTGGACACCGGACCCACGCTGGCTGGTCGCGCCGGCCAAGCCCTCTCCGCCAACGCCTGAGTCGCCCAACGGGAACTCCTCGGCGGAAAGCACCAGCCACCAGACCTCGACCAATTCGTCAAATGATGCGTAGAATGCAGACAGTGCCATGCTCCTGAGCGACCGCAGCCCAGGCAATCCGAGAGAGTGAGTACTGCCAATGTTCGACCCACGCATACCTTACCATCGCCGCATGTGGCATTACGATTCCGACCGACCACTCTCGGTTGCACAACTGATCGCGCTCGGCAGCCTGGACGCCCGCACCGCCGCGTTGCTCTGGCTGCTGATCGAGCGTCATCAGTCGGTCATCGTCTCTGGGCCAACCGACCCTACGCCAGGTATTGGCAAGACGACCACACTCAACGCGCTGCTGGGCTTCCTGCCGCCGGGTAGCACACTGGTCTATACGACCGGTATGTACGAGGACTTCGATTTCCGCGGCGAGGTGGACCCCGCGACGACCTGCGTCCTGGCGAACGAGGTCAGCGACCACCTGCGCATCTACATGTGGGGCAATGCCGCACGGACCCTCCTGCGCCTGCCAGGGGATGGCTTTGCTGTCGCGACGTCGTGCCATGCCGATACCGTACAGGATGTGCTCTCCATGCTGCGGCACGATCTGCGCTTGCCCGCCGAGACGGTGCGTGGGCTGGGTATCATCATCAACATCGGCATTGTGGGCCGTGTCTGGCCGCCGCGCCGCCGCTTCCTGACAGTCAACTTCCTCGCGCCCCAGCCGCCCGATGGTTCGGCCAACGATATCCGGCTGATTCCACTAGCCGAGTGGCAGGCGAGCAGCGACACCTTTACGCCCGCCACGCAGGAGGCGCTGGCCGAGATGGCAACCATCATTGATATGCCGCTGGTCGAGTTCTGCGACGCGCTAGAACGGCGTCAGCGCCTGCTGGAAAAGCTCTCCGAAGGGCGCGGCATTGGTCCCAGTCGCATGCGTGAAGCGGTGGACGCGCTGATCGCCTCCGAACAGGCTGGGGCATCTCCAGATGCGGAGGAGGATGGCGACGACGATGCGGCGGCAAGCGATGCACCGTAGCCTCGAAAAGAAAGGATACCTGCCCCTGGCAGAGCACAGGGTTCGTCACGCTCTTCCGTTCTCACAACGATGGCTCTATAATGACGATGACTTGTCGCTCAGACCAAATTCGTTGCGAAGGAACCAAATTGCCCTGTTGCGCGTATATTGAGCAGAAGGTTTGGCCCGCAACTTGCTATAGGAGCACCAGCGAGCATGTGTGCAGGCGGGGCAGGGTTGCCATGACAAGACAGGTGGCTTCAATGCAAAGAAATACACCCAGGCGCGATGACAGGTCCAGCAAATTGACGATGGCCGACGTGTGCAAGGCAATCGAGAAGCGGCGCGTGGCCTATCGCCGCGATGGGGATGCGTATGTGGTGCGCAAGGAAGACGTGATCCGGCTGCGCACACAGTCTAACAGTCAGCCGCATATACCGCGCAGCCACCTGACACTAGAGGTGGGCCGCTCGGCGTAGAGCAGGCCACGCCGACAGGATGTCGCCGAGCCTATTGGACTCATTTCCCCAACATGGTTCGGCGTAGTAGCAGCCAATCCACCCTCTGGTGGCCTGGTGGTTGAAGTACGTGAGCGCATGGGCAATCATATAACAATTGATCGCCGGATCACGCGAAAGCACCGACGCCCACCAGTTATCCGCCGTCTGCACTCCTAAAGTCGTGTCTATCCCTGACATGATGGAGTCGATAGTGCGCGCTGGGAAGGTACAACTGTAGCCACCGCATGGCGGATAAGTTCCCGCGCGGCGGTCAAAATCCAGCACCCACTGGCCAACCTTCTGTACCAGCTTCGGATCATTCGGATCGCCGTGCAGGTCTCTGAAGGCATTCTTGAGCACATAAATGACCGAAAACTGATTTCCGTAGCCAAGCTGCCAGAAGCTGGCGTGCGGGCAATTCTGAATATTGGTGAAATAGCTGTACCCGGCGCGCGGCGGATAGTTGGCACAGTTGCTATAGTTGATACGCCCCCGGATGCCTTCCGAGTGCGTCCACCAGACCAGCATTTCCGGCTCGATGCTCTGATGGTAGCGCTGATCGTAGGCCGCTGTGGCCTGATAGGCGAAGGGCAGCATATACGCCAGTCGCTGGAACTCATCCGAGGGAATGCCACGGGGAGAGCTGGGATAGTCAAACCCGTACTTCCTGACATAATAGGCAGGGTTGGTGGTATCCGGCGCGGGTCTGGGTGTAGCTGTCGGCGGTGGGCCACCAAGGCTCGCCAACGCGACCCACTGGCCAGCCGACAACAGTCCACTGCTGCTGGAGAGCAGTCCGGTTGTATTTGCCAGCACGCCAAACAGAATGAGTGCCAGCCCGAACACGGAGAGCGCCTTGCGATGCGCGCGCACGACATGCAACGGCCCAGCCAGTCGCTGGCCGGCGCGGCGCAGACCGTAGCCGATGCCACGGCGGCGCGGTACGCTCCCCGGTACCAGCACGATATCTACCCCATCCGGCACCTTCGGCTTTTTCCCTGACGGCATGAGAGACTGGTTCTGGCGTCTCCCCCTGGCCGCCGCCTCGGGCTTCTCCCGGACATCTCGAACAAGCGCGCGCTGCGGCGCGACGTCATCATCCGCTACGGGGCGCTTCACAGCAGAGACGCTCGGCACGCTGGGCAGGGTGATTGCTGGAACGACGAGGGTTGTCCGCCGGGGGTCTCCTGGCTCCTCGCCAGGGTCACCATAGATCCGGGCAAATTCCTCCCCGTCCCATGACGCAAACGGGGCGAAATCATCGATCTCTTCAGTGCTGCGACTCGACGCGGACTGGGCACGTCGTCGTGGCGATGCGGGTTGCCGCCGTCCGTCTTTTTGCCCTTTGCCCATGCCTCCCAGCCTTCCTGTGCCGTCGGGTCAAACCGCCGAATCATGCCGCTTGCTGACGGAAGGAAGCATATGTCGTGGAAGTGCGCAACCGCAAAAAGAGGCGCCCGAAATGGGACTATTGGGCATCACGGCGTGGCAGTCGCGGCAGCATAATAGCGACTGGCAGGTGTCATGCCGCGCACACCCGCGAGATAGCGGCTGGCGGCCACGACGGCATCCAGATCAACACCCGTCTCGATGCCCATTCCATGCAACAGGTAGAGCAAATCTTCGGTCGCCAGATTGCCCGACGCGCCGGGCGCGTACGGACACCCACCCAAGCCACCGGACGAACTGTCGAAAATGGCGACGCCAAGCTCCAGTGCGGCCAGCACATTTGCCAGCGCCGTGCCCCGTGTATCGTGGAAGTGCATCGCCAGCCGGTCGAGGCTGATCACATCCCGCAAAGCGTCAACCACATCGCCCACCTGATTTGGCGTCGCCACTCCGATGGTGTCGCCAACGGAAAGCTCATCCACGCCGAGCGTCGCCAGGTCTCGCGCCACCCGCGCTACCGCCTCTGGCGACACAGCCCCCTCGTAGGGACAGCCAAACGCCGTGGAGATGTAGCCGCGCACGCGAATACCCACCTCGCGGGCCATGCGCACGACCGGGCGGAAATTCTCGATGCTGCCCGCGATAGTGGTGCGGATGTTGTGTTGCACGAAGGTTTCAGACGCGCCGGTAAAGACAGCTACCTCGTCCACCTTCGCGGCTAGCGCGCGCTCCATGCCCTTCTCATTCGGCACCAGCACGGCGTAACGCGTGCCTGGCCTGCGCGTGATGCCCGCCATCACCTCACTGGCGTCGGCCAACTGCGGAATCGCTCTGGGACTGACAAACGACGTCGCCTCGACAACCGGAAAGCCCGCCTCACTGAGCATGTTGATGAACGTGATCTTCGCTTCAGTGGGAATGACGCCCTTCTCATTCTGCAGCCCGTCGCGCGGACCAACCTCAACCACCGTCACACGTTGTGGCATCGTCATCTTGGTCGCCATGATCGTTACTCCTTCGCGTCCGTGCCGCTCTGGAAACCCTCTCCGTGTCGGGGACGGCGGCCGCGGGCCGGCGGGGATGAAGTCAGGATTTCCGCAAGCCCGTCATCACTCGTCGGTGGCTTCCAGCTCCACCAGCGCCTCACCCCCCGGCACGACATCACCAGGGGCATGCCGCACGCTGCGCACCTGGCCTGCATAGGGCGCGACAATGGCATGCTCCATCTTCATCGCGCCTAACACCACTAGCGTCTGCTGCGCTGAGACGGTATCGCCCTCCGCCACATTGACTTTGATGATGGTGCCCGCCATCGGAGCAACCAGCGATTGCCTCCCGGCGGCGGCATCGCCATGATGCGCCGCGCTCTCGACGGTCAGCGGACGCGGGCGAGCCAGCGTATAGCTCGTGCCGTGCGCGCTCACCAGCACCTCATACTCTCGCCGCGCCAGATAGTACTTCTCCTGCGCGCCGCCCATACGTAGCGTCAGCAGGTTAGCATGTGCATCGAGCAGCGCGCGCACGGGAGCACCCCCGGCATACGGCATATCATCCACCGTCACGATGAAGCCGCTGCCGTCGGGTGGCTGCGTTACCGCCACCACATGGTCAGATGAGGCTTCACAATAGCGGAAGCGGCGAGTGCCCCCCGCCGTACCGTTCATCCCGGCGCGCGACCACGGATTGAACGGTTTTGCGCTCGCGGGCGCTTTTGGCGCGGCCAGCATCTCCCACAGAGCAGCCGCGGCGAGCACTCCAGGCGAGGCAACCACTGCTCGCGTCGCGGCGCTCATATCGTGAGTCTCCAGGAAAGCGGTGGTCACGTCGCCCGCCTGGAAATCAGGCTCATCGGCAATGGCGCGCAACAAACGAATATTCGTCGCGACGCCCAGCACAGCAAAGGCGTCCAGCGCGGCGCGTAGCCGCTCGATGGCAGCGGGACGATTTTCCGCGGAGACGATCAGCTTCGCCAGCATCGGATCGTAATGGACCGTCACCTCGCTGCCACCGGTAATGCCGGTATCCACGCGCACTCCCGGCGCTCGGGGCGGCTCAAAGACGAGCACTTCGCCTGTCGAGGGAAGGTAGCCGTTAGCGGGGTCTTCGGCATAGAGACGGACTTCTATCGCGTGCCCGCGTGGCGTGATCGTCTCCTGCTTCAGCCCGAGCGGCTCGCCCGCGGCGATGCGCACCTGATGGCGCACGAGGTCAAGCCCAGTAACTGATTCGGTTACTGGATGCTCCACTTGCAGGCGCGTATTCATTTCCAGAAAGTAGAAGGCACCGTCAGCATCCAGGAGGAACTCGCACGTGCCCGCGTTGACGTAGCCTGCCGCCCGTGCGGCCTGCACTGCCGCCTCGCCCATCGTCGCTCGTAGCTCTGGCGTCAGCGCGACCGAGGGGCTTTCCTCCACCACCTTTTGATGACGGCGCTGGATGGAGCAATCACGCTCGCCCAGATGGATAACGTTGCCGTGGGTATCGGCGAGAATCTGGAACTCAATATGGCGGGGAGCCACCACCAGCTTCTCCAGGAAGACGCTATCATCGCCGAAGGCCGCCAATGCCTCGCGCTGCGCCGCCGCCAGCGATTCCGCGAACTCATCCGGCGACTGCACGATGCGCATGCCCTTGCCGCCACCGCCAGCCGATGCCTTCAACATGACCGGGTAGCCGATGCGCGCCGCCTCGCGCTCCAGCTTGCGCGGGTCACGGGTGTCGCCCATGTAGCCTGGGACGGTTGGGACGCCAGCCTTTTCAACGGCACGCTTGGCCGCCGTCTTCGACCCCATCAACCGTATTGCCTCTGGTGGCGGGCCGATAAAGACGATGCCCGCGCGGGCGCAGGCCTCGGCGAAGTCCGCGTTCTCTGAGAGGAAGCCGTAGCCGGGATGGATCGCCTCCACGCAATGCTCGCGGGCCACGCGGATAATCGCCTCGATATTCAGATAGCTCTCGTGCGCGGGCGCCGGACCGAGCAGCCACGCCTCATCCGCCAGCCGCACGTGCAGTGCATCGCGGTCGGCCTCTGAATAGACCGCGACCGAGTGGATACCCATCTCGCGGCAAGCGGCGATGACACGGACAGCAATCTCGCCGCGATTGGCAATGAGCACGGATTTAAACATCGGTGCTCACCCAGCTTGCGCGGCGCTTCTCCAGGAAAGCGCGAATGCCCTCCTGCCCTTCAGGACTGACACGCAAATCGGCGATGGTCGCGGCGGTCATGGCACGCGCCTCATCCCGGTCGAGCGCGAGGATGTCGCGTGCCAGCAACTTCGCTGCGCGCACACCAGCGGGTCCATTCTGCCCGATGTCGCGCAACGTCGCGGTGACGGCGTCATCCAGTTCGGCGAGAGGGACCACTTTGTGGACAAGGCCAATCGCCAGGGCGTGGCGCGCATCGAACCGCTCAGCCGTCAGGAAGAGCGCCCGCGCCGCTCCAGGGCCAATCTTGGGCACGACAAACTGTGAGATGACGGCAGGCGTGATACCCAGCCGCGCCTCAGAGAAGGCGAACCGCGCATCTTCGGCGGCGATGACGATATCACAGACCGCCGTCAGCCCAGAGCCGCCCCCAAGCGCCGCGCCCTGAATGCGCCCAATCACCGGATGGCGGCACGAGTCGATGGCGCGGAACATATCGGACATCCGCAGCGCATCTTCGACGTTCTCGTCTCGGGTAAAGTCGAGGCTGGCGGCCATCCAGTTGAGATCGGCTCCGGCGCAGAAATTGCGCCCCACCCCCGCCAGCACGACCGCGCGCAGTGTATCGTCAGCGCTCAGCTCCTCGAAGACTGTGTGCAACTCGCCGATCATCGCGGCATTGAAGGCGTTGTGAACCTCTGGCCGCGCCAGAGTCACCCAGGCCGCGATCCCGCGCCGCTCGACATGTAGATGCTGATAGCCGCCAGGTTCAGCCATATATCTCTGCGCCTCCTCGCGCCAGGACCGGAGTATGAACAGCCACACACCGGCCTTGAATATGCCATGAATTGTGCCACGGGACGAAGCGTCTGGTGCAGCCCGGCGGCTACGCCGCGCTCTTACGCCCGAAGACAATGGGACTGAAATTCGTGTTGGTGTCAAAGGGGTCCAGCCCCTCGGCCCGCTTGAGCCGGTTGACGATCAGATAGGTCAGCGGCGTGGCGACGACCTCATAGAGCACCTTGAAGCCCCACTGCGTCAGAATCGCCGTGACCATCTGGGACGGCTGGAATATGCCAGTGACGCCAAACGCCAGCGTGATGAACACGAGGGTATCGGCTCCCTCGCCAACCAGGGTTGAGCCGATTGTGCGTGTCCAGAGCCAGCGCCCGCCAGTCGCGATCTTCAGCTTGGCCAGCACGAACGAGTTGAGAAACTCACCCACAAGATAAGCGCAAAACGAGGCAATCAACAACTCCGGCGTGAAGCCGAGAATCGCGTTGTAGCTCTGTTGCCCCTGCCAGAACGGCGCGGCGGGCAGCGCCCCCGCCAGCAGGAAGGCGACCACGGCGACCAGATTGCAGAAGAAGCCAAGCCAGATAACACGCCGCGCGGCGGCATAGCCATAGACCTCGGTCAGCACATCTCCAAAGAGATAGCTGAGCGGAAAGATGACCACACCCGCCGGGGCAAAGAGGCCAAACGGCAACGCTAGAATCTTGACCGCGATGATGTTCGCCACGAGCAGACTGGTGACGAAGAGAGCGGACAGCACCACGTACCAGCCCGAAAAACCACGCTTCGCTTCCACGAGAGCATACCCTTCCCATACTTGCGGCATTCGCGCTGCACAGGCGCGCGCCCGCAGCCCCATGGGGCCACTCTGCAGTATGCGTTATCGTTAGGTCGCTGGTCAACCGCCGCGCGCACGTGGCGGCGTGTACAATAGACGTCAGAACAGCGAGACGTAGAGCGCTTGGGCCCCGCCGCAGGTCTTCAGCCAGTGATGGGCTTCCCTCAGATTCCAGGCAACCACCCATCGTTGTCTACGTAATGCCAGGGCTACATGAACCACTGTATGCTGAAAAAGGAGGCACAGATGGCACGGGTCGTCGTCACCAGCGACCTGCACCTGGGCATTACCACTGAGCCGGAGCTACAAGCGCTGGCGGAGCAGATCGCCGCCGAGCAGCCCGACCTGACTGTGCTCGCGGGCGACATCGGCGAGGGATTAGCCAACGTCCGGGCATGTCTGCGCCTCTTCGAGCATCTGCCTGGGCAGGTCGCCGTACTGATGGGCAACCACGACATCTGGGCGCGCGGCCATGATAGCCAGGCGCTCTGGGATACACTGCTCCCACAGGCCGTACGCGACGCGGGCATGATCTGGCTGGAGGATGCCACATGGGTACGCGAGGGCATCGCCGTCGCCGGATCGATGGCCTGGTACGACTACACTGGCGTCGATCCCGCTGTGCGACTCCATTCCGCCAAATGGTTTGCGTCCCACAAACGGCGGTACAACATGGATGCATTCTACGTCAACTGGACGCGGCCCGATCCGGAGGTGGCGCGGATATTGGGCGACGCGTTGGTCGAACGGATGCAAACGCTCGAAGACGATCCCACGGTGCAGGGGGTTCTCGTCGTGACGCATGTGCCGGTTTTTCGCATCCAGATGTATTACAAGCCGGGCGATGTGCGCTGGGGCACCAGCAGCGCCTACTTCGGCAACATGACGCTTGGCGAGCGGATTCTGCCTTTGCCGAAGCTGCGACGCGTCATCAGCGGGCATACTCATGTTGGGCGTGAGGGCGTGGTCGAGCGAGCGAATCTGCCTCCACTTCCGGTCTGGGTAATTCCGAGCGATTATCACAAGCCGGTCTATCTGACCGTTGAATCGAGCGACCTGCTACCATAACAGATGGATGACTCCAGGCGACATATGACATATCTGGCAGACATGGAGAGAGAGGGCGAATCGCGTGGCGAAGCAGCGCATGGTGATCGTCGGCGGCGGCGTGATGGGCCTGGCTACTGGGTGCGCTTTGGCAGCGCGGCCCGATATCGAAGTGACGGTTCTGGAGCGCTATCACGCGGGGCACGAGTGGGCTTCCTCGCATGGCCTGACGCGCGCAATCCGCCACGAGTATGGCGACGCCGCTATCTACACAGACATGGTAGCCCGCAGCCTGCCGCTGTGGGATGAGCTAGCGCGCGAAACCGGGCGCACGCTCTATACCGAAACAGGCGTGCTGACGCTTGGCCATGCCGACGATGGCCACACGCTGCCTGGCTACGAGGTGATGCGTGCGCATGGCTTGCCAGCCGAGCGGTTGACCGCGAGCGAGTGTCGCGAGCGCTTCCCGCAGTTCCAGACAGAACAGTACGACGCGATTACCTGGAATCCGACGGGCGGCATGCTCCACGCCTCGGAATGTCTGGTAGCGCTCAGCGAGCGGCTGAAATCACGCGGCGGCATCCTGCGCGAGGGGGCACAGGTGGTCCGCGTCGAGCCAGATGGCAGCGGCGGGCGGGTCACGCTGGCCGACGGAACGCACATGAGCGCTGATCGTGTGATCGTCACGGCGGGACCGTGGGTACACGACGTGCTGCCTGGCCTCGATCTACCGGTGCGGCCAACCCAGCAGCAGGTCTGCTACTTCGCCGATCTGCCAACGCCAGAGATGTTTGCGGTCGGGCGGTTCCCGGTCTTTCTGGTTGGCATGAACGAGTACGGCTTCCCGCTGCAGGGGCCGGGCTGGATCAAAGTGGGGTTGCATGCCTTTGGGGCGACAGCAGACCCCAACGCGGGCTACGAGCCGAATCAGCAGGAGGTCGAGGCAGTGCGCGCCTTCCTGCGGCGCGTCATTCCCGAAGCGGCGGGAGGCAGACTCGCGCTGGTGGACCGCTGCATGTACGACGTGTCGCCCGACGAAGATTTCATTCTCGACACCCATCCCGCTGGCCAGGGCGTCCTCATTGGCTCAGGATTCTCCGGCCACGGCTTCAAGTTTGGCGTACTGATTGGCGAGATGCTGGCCGCGATCGCTCAGGGCATCCCATCGCCCGTTCCGCTGGAGCGATTCCAGTTGAGCCGCTTCGACATGTTCGACCAAAAGTCCTAACCTTTCGTTGACACTGCCGCCCTTGCATCGGTACGATGGAACAGGTGATAGATTGGCTTTCTGCGTGGGGGACGTTTGGGATGACTACAGGCGAGCGTAAGACGGCGGAAACAATCGGAATCATGTATCAGGAGCATTCCGAAGGCGCCGGGAGTCTGGCAAAGACGCTGGCCGCGAAGCTTGAGGCCGAGGGGCGCACCATCTGGCAGGAAGCTTTGCAGAAGCGCGATGGGCAGGTCAGCGACCAGCTTCCCGGCACTGACCTCGTGCTGGTGCTCGGCGGCGATGGCTCGCTGCTCTCCGTCGCCCGCATGTGCGCGGAAGCGGCAATTCCGCTGCTGGGCATCAACTTCGGTCGCGTCGGCTTTCTGACGGAGCTTGAGCCTGGCGAGGTTGAGGAGAAGCTTCCGCTGTATCTCCAGGGCGATTACTGGATCGACGAGCGGGCGATGCTTCAGGCCGACGTCGAGGTGGAAGGTGTCCAGCATCGTTTCATCGCGCTCAACGACATGGTGCTGGTGCGGGGAGCTTTGCCGCGCGTGATTCGGGTCAAGGTCTGGCTCGACGGCCACTTCTACAACACGACCGTCGCCGATGGCATCATCGTCTCAACCGCCACTGGGTCCACCGCGTATAACCTCGCCGCTGGCGGCCCCATTCTCCATCCGCAGGTGCGCAGCAGCGTGCTGACGCCGATCGCGGCGCATCTGGCGGCTGACCGCTCGCTCATCCTGGAGCCGAACGCCGTGACAACGCTGGAGCTCCAGCCCGGATCCGATGGAGCGATTCTCTCTGCGGACGGCCAGATCAACCTGACGCTGAACGCCGGGGCCAGGGTAATCATCCGCGGGTCGGAATACGTGACACGTTTTCTGCGGCGACGCCCGCCCACCTACTTCTATCGTATTCTGTCGGCGAAATTGCAGGATAACCTTTTAGGATAGCCGCTGATATGCTGCTCGAACTGACGATTACCGACTTCGCCATCATCGATGCGCTCCACCTGCGCTTCGGCCCGCACCTCAACGTGTTTACGGGCGAGACGGGCGCGGGCAAGTCCATTATCGTGGACGCGATATCGGCGCTGGTGGGCGAGCGCGTGGGGGGCGATGTCGTCCGCACGGGCAGCGAGCGCGCAACCATCGAGGGCATCTTCGACATCAGCCACCTGCTCGCACAGGAGAAGGCCATCGCCGCGCCTCCTACGCCGATTGCTCAGTCTGAGGAGAGCGCGCCTGTAGAGTCCGAGACATTGACGCAGACGCTGGCCGATCTGGGCATTGAGGTCGAGGATGGCACACTGATTCTCACACGCGAGATTGCGCGGGCTGGTCGCGGCATTCAGCGTGTCAACGGCCGGGCGATGCCGCTCTCCGCGCTGCAGCGCATCGCCGCCTTTTTGATCGACATTCACGGCCAGAGCGCCCACCTTACCCTGCTGCGCCCCGAACAGCACGTCTACTATCTGGACCGCTACGCCACGACCGATGATCTGCGGCGGCAGGTTGCTGGGCTGGTGAGCGAGTGGCGCGCAACCCGGCGCGAGCTTGAACGGCTCCAGCGTGATGAGCGCGAGCTAGAGCGGCAGCGCGAGCTGCTCCAGTTCCAGGTGGACGAGATAGCCGCCGCCACGTTGCGCCCCGGCGAGTTGGAGGAGCTAGAGCACGAGCGCAAGATGCTGGTGAACGCTGAGCGGCTGGGCGAATTGTGCGTCGCCGTACACAGTGCGCTGGCGGGCGATGAGGCAGGCGAGGCCAGCGGCGCGCTGGATTTGCTGGCAACGGCACAACACGCGCTTAGCGACCTCCTGCGGCTGGATGACAGCCTGCGCGAGCAGTTGAGCGAGCTGGAGCAGGCGCTCTACCTTGCCGAAGATGTCGCCACCGCCGTGCGCGCATATCAGGAGGACGTGGCAGTAGACCCACGTCGCCAGACGGAGGTCGAGGAGCGGCTGGATTTGCTCTCGAAGTTGCGGCGCAAGTACGGCTCGACCATCGAGGAGATTCTGGCGTTTGGCGAGGAGGCAAGCCGAACGCTGGATGGCCTCGCACATCGCGAAGAGCGTATCGCGGAGCTTCAGCAGCAGGAGCAGGCGATCCGCGAGCACATCGGTGTCGCCGCCAGCGACCTTTCACTGCGCCGCCAGTCCGCCGGGCGCGCGCTGGGTACGGCTATGGAGCGCGAGTTAGACGACCTCAATATGCGGCGTGCTCGCTTCCAGACCGAGATCACGCAGCGCGCCGACGAGGAGGGCGCACCCGCCCAGCTTGATGGGCAGGCAGGCACCTGGGCGTTCACCACGACGGGCATTGATACCGTCGAGTTTCTGCTCGCGCCGAACCCTGGCGAGCCGCTCAAGCCACTGGCGCGGATTGCCTCTGGCGGCGAGACATCGCGCATCATGCTAGCCCTCAAGACGATTCTCTCACGGGCCGACGCGGTGCCCATCCTGATCTTCGATGAAATCGACACCGGCATTAGCGGGCGCAGCGGGCAGGTGGTTGGCGAGAAACTCTGGGCACTTGGCCAGAGCCACCAGGTACTCTGTGTCACCCATCTCCCACAGATCGCCGTCCTGGCCGATACTCATTTCCGCGTGAGCAAGGCCCTCTCGGCTGATCGCACCATCACGCAGGTCGAGCAGCTTACAGCCGCGGGACGCACCCAGGAGGTCGCGCAGATGCTCGGTGGCGCGCGCACAGCCGCCTCACAGGCCAACGCCACGGATCTGTTGAAGCGCGCCGACGCCTGGAAGCGCTCGCAGAAAGCCGCCAGCGCCACGGCATAACATGCCGGGTTTGCGGGCAGCTGGCAAGAGGCGGCATGAGCAGGCATGAGGAACAATGCGCACCCATCACGCCGCACGGTACGTTTAGGGGATGGCAGCGTAGGAATTTCGTGCGGCGCGTGAGCGAAATAGCGCTCGCTCACGTAGTACACCATGAAGGCAGCGAACGCACTTTCGAAATGCATGTATCACTTGAGCGTTGACGATGGCGCGGAGCATTTCTCACCGGCCGCGGTCCTGCGGTATAATTTGGGTAGCGCCAGGGCTATGTACTGGCGTCATATATAACCTAAGGAGGCCGCAAGCTGGATTCCGCCGAACTCGCCAGGCTCATTGCCGACATTGCTGTGGATAAGAAGGCGACCGACGTGGTCGTACTCGACATCCGCGAACAGTCCGTCATCGCCGACTATTTTGTGGTCTGCACTGGTTCCAATCCCCGGCAGATTCAGGCAATCGCCAATGCCATCGAAGACCGTCTGGGGGAGTTGCACGTGTGGACGCGTGGCTATGAGGGAAATGCAGAGACTGGTTGGATGTTGCTCGACTGTGGCGATGTCATCGTGCACATCTTTGGTCCGATGGAGCGCGAATTCTATCGCCTGGAGCGTCTCTGGAGCAACGCGCCTTCTGTGGTGTATGTGCAATAGCGGACTCGTAGAAAAGGGTGGCGGCAATGGTGACGTTACGGAACAAGTTCTTCCTTGAGGGTATCGTGCTTGGAGGCTTGTGCGGAGTGGTTCTCGGCTCGCTGATCGCCTTTCAGGTCGGTGGTGAGCGGGTGCATCAGGCGCGCAAGCTGGTAGACCGTGTCGTCCGCCATCAGCAGCCGTCAGTGAATTACACCTGGCTTCGCCAGTAGGCAAGGT
>DASUWS010000153.1:0-43150 GCA_036378295.1 Ktedonobacterales bacterium | reverse complement strand
AAGTGCTTGAGGGTAGCGGCCACGCCAGCAGCCCGATAGCCGCGTGTCGCGGCGGCGCCCAATCGGGCGACCAGCTCAGGGTCAGCACCAAACGAGCGCACCCCGATCACAGGATTCTCCGGATTATTCGCGATGTCAACGACTGGTGCGAGGTTCATGGTGATGCCGAGCGCCCGCAACTCGTCGCCTGTCGCGCGTGCTACGGCCTCAGCGGCCTCCTCGGAGCCAATCGCACCCAGCGCCATATTGCCGGGAAATGCCGTCGTGCCCGCGCCCATACGCTGAACGATTCCGTTTTCCTGGTCGGTCGCGATCAAGAGTGGGCATGGGTGGCCAGAACCGCGCGCCGCTGCCTGCAATGCGGCGATGAGGTCACGCGTTTGTTGCGCGGTAGAAAGATTGCGCGAGAACAGAATGATGTTCCCAACATGAGCCGACTCGATCAAGCGCAGGATTTCGGGTGTTGGCGTTTCCCCTGGAAATCCGGCCATGAGCAACTGCCCGATCTGCTGTTCGATGCTCATGCGACGAAGCACATCATTCATCGGCTGTCCTCTCGGCATGCACATACGCGGACGGCGTGGGAAGCCATCTCCTATGGGGAAAGTGGTCCGCAGGGGCGGGAGGCGGCAAAGACCAACACCCGACGACATAGGTATCACCCGAAATCAGGTTGACTACATATCCCGGCTCACGGCGGCGCGACCACGATGCCCATATTCTACCGCTGCTATGCGGGTACCACGCATAGTTCTGGCAACCCGCGCAACTGAGGTTTGTGGTCGCGGGCCATCCCGGCGCGGTTTCAAGCGCTCGCAACCTAACGAGGCCATCGCGCCGAGCTTTATGAAGCGACCTGTTTGTCAAATGCCGCTTTGCAGCCCGCACAGCAGAAATAATAGGTCTCGCCGTCGCGTGTGGAGGTATAGCGAGCGGTTGCGACATCCACGGTCATGCCGCAGATAGGGTCAATGGCCTCGACGCGCCTGGGCGGAGGGATGTGCCTCAGCAGACCAAGCCCCTGATGGCGGGCTTCGATGAGATCGGCCATCACGCTGAACGCAATCTCCTCCGGCTTGATGACAAACGTTGAGAGGCCAACGGGGCGCTTGAGCCGGGAGATCTGCTCTTCCGAGAGGCCTTGCTCGCTGAGATATGACTTGATTGTGGCAAGGCGCTTGTTGCTCGCCACCAGCCCCACGTAGCTGGCAGGACTCTCCAGCGCCGCGTATACGGCATCCTCGTCATATTCGCCAATCGTGGCCACGACGACGTAATTGCGCTCGGTGAGCTGCGGCTTGAGCGCATCGAGGCTCGGCACGAGGCGATCGGCGTCGGGGAAGCTCTCCATATCAACCAGGGGATCGCATGCCCACACATCGAAATCCAGCAAGGCAGCAAAACGAGCCAGCGCCCGCGCCACCCCCGATTCGCCGATGACGACTAGCGCTGTTCGCGGGAGAAATGGCTCCACGAATACCTGTAGCTCGCCCTGGCCAGCACAGAGCATCGGCACTCGCACAACCCCTTCTCGGAGCGTCGTCGGCTCCTTCACATCCGGGCTGATGACAACCAGTCGCGGGGTGCCAGCGGTCAATGCCTCGATGCCCTGGCGAATGACCGCTGGCCGGGAGCAATGGCCACCCACCCATCCTTCCATGCGCCCATCGGGAAGGATGATCGCGTGTCCGCCCTGCGTTCCAGACGTTGGCTGCCGCGCCACGACAACCGTAGCCAGCGCAAAGACGGAGTGCTCCGCGCGCAACTGCTGAGCTTTCGCTAGAATATCATCACGCATCGGGTGGCCTCGCAAAACGACTACGCTTTGGGCGTCTCGGGCGGAGACGCATCAGATGAAGCGGCCTCGGCGGCTGGCGCTTCGGATACAGGGGCCTCCAGCTTCTGCTTGAAACAGGCGAAGAACTTCGCGATCTGCTTGTGCGCAGTGCTTTCCAGGAGACGCGCCCCCACGCTGGCAATGGTGCCGCTTACGGTCACATCCGCGAACCAATTAAACGTCGTCTCCGCCGCGGCGACGGGCACCAGATCAACTACAGCGGTGAGATCAACGGCGCTCCCAGCCGCGACACCGTGCGCCGTCACTTCACCGTGGTCCGGCGCTCGGACATTCTGGAGATGCACGTCTAGTGTGAATTTCGCTTTGACCGCGCCAATCCCAACGCCCAACGTCGGCTTGAAGTGGTCTGGCCCAAGGATATCCATCGAGATAAACCCTGGTGCGCATCCCGCCACCTTGTTGGCGTCGAGCAGAAAGTCGAACACGGACTGGATCGGCGCATTGATCTGCTGCGTCCCCTCAAAATGCATCGCTTCAGCCTCCACGGCTAGACTGCCGCACGGATGCGCTATCCTTCAGTCGCTCCATGCTCCTCAAGAATCTGATAGACCTTCCATGGAGTGATTGGGATATCGATGTGGGTGACCCCAAGATGGCTGAGCGCATCCACCACCGCATTCGCGATCGCGGGCGGAGCACCCACCGTCGCGGACTCACCCACACCTTTCGCGCCGAATGGATGGTGCGGCGAGGGCGTCACGGTCTTATCGGTCTCCCAGACAGGCGTCTCCATCGCGGTCGGCAACAGATAATCCATGAGATTGCTCTGCTGGATGTTGCCGTTTTCGTCGTAGGTGATCGCCTCGAAGAGCGCGGGAGCCATGCCCATCGTCAGGCCACCATGTATCTGGCCATCGACGATCATCGGGTTGATGATGTTGCCGCAGTCATCGACAGCGACGAAACGGCGAATCTTCACCATTCCGGTCCCGCGATCAATGTCCACGACGCAGATATACGCGCCAAACGGGAAGGTGAGGTTTGGTGGGTCGTAATAATCCACCGCTTCCAGCCCGGCCTCGATATCAGGCGGGAAGTTGGTATACGCGGCAAACGCGATATCCTTCATCGTCACCGACCGACCGGGAGCGCCCTTCACCTGGAATTTGTAGTCCACCCATTCGAGATCGTCCGGGCTGGCCTCCAGCAGATGCGCGGCGATCTTCTTCGCCTTGTCGCGAATCTTGCGCGCGGCGACGGCTGTTGCCGCTCCGGCGGTAGGCGTGCTGCGGCTGGCGTACGTGCCGAGGCCATACGGGGCCGTATCCGTATCGCCATGCTCGACGGTGATATTCTCGACGGGTAAGCCCAACTCCTCGGCAACGATCTGCGCGAAGGTCGTCTCGTGCCCTTGCCCCTGGGTCTGCACGCCGATGCGCACGATGGCCGATCCGGTGGGATGCACGCGAATTTCACAGCTATCGAACATCTTGATGCCAAGGATGTCGAAGGTGTGGGATGGCCCCGCGCCGACAATCTCGGTGAATGTCGAGATGCCGATGCCCATTAGCTCGCCACGGGCACGCTTCTCCGCCTGTTCCCTGCGCAGACCGGCGTAGTCTATCTTCGCCATGGCCTTCTGCAGCGCGGCGGGGTAGTTGCCACTATCGTATTCCCATCCTGTCGCGGACTTATACGGGAATGCTTCTGGTGGGATGAAATTCTTCATACGCAGGTCGGCTGGATCCATCTGAAGCTTCTGGGCAAGTGTATCTACCATGCGCTCGATAGTATGTACCGCTTCGGTAACACGGAACGAGCAGCGATAGGCCACGCCGCCAGATGGCTTGTTGGTATAGACGCCATCAACCTCGACATGCGCCGCATCCAGTTGGTACGACCCGGTGATGACGCTGAACAATCCGGCGGGAAACTTCGATGGATTCGCGGCGGCGTCGAACGCGCCATGATCGGCAAGCGTCTTCACGCGGAGCGCCTGCATTGTCCCGTCACTCTTGGCCGCCAGCTCGGCCGAGATATGATAGTCTCTGGCAAAGCTATCCGCCTGGAGATTCTCTGAGCGATCTTCGATCCACTTGATCGGGAGGCCCGTCTGAATGGAGGCAACACTAGCAATGACGTAGCCGGGATAGACTGGCACCTTCCCACCGAAGCCGCCGCCAATATCCGGCGAGACGATGCGTATCTTGTGCTCTGGCAGCCCCGATACCAGCGAGAACACCGTGCGAATGGCATGGGGCGCCTGGGTCGTCATGTAGACGGTGAGCTTGCCTTCGACCTTATCGAACGAAGCAACACAGCCACACGTCTCGATGGAGCAGACGTGAATACGCGGGATATAGAGATCCTGCTTGACGACCACATCGGCATTCTGGAAGATCTCATCCGTACGCGTCTCATCACCAGCCTCCCAGTGCCAGATGTGGTTTGTCTTGGCCTCGCGGTCTTCCCGGACGAGCGGCGCATCCGGCTCCAGCGCTTTGAATGGATCGATCACCGGAGGAAGCGGCTCATAATCGACATCAACCAGGGTAATCGCGTCGGCGGCGATATAGCGCTCGGTGGCGATGACGGCGGCAACCTCCTGCGCCTGGTAGACCACCCGGTCAACCGGCAGCACCATTTGCTTGTCGCTCATCAGTGTCGGCATCCAGGCAAGACCAGCGGCATCCAGATCTTTGCCCGTAATCACGGCAAGAACGCCAGGAAGCTCAAGCGCCTTACTCGCGTCGATGCTCCGTATCCTGGCATGCGCGTAGGGGCTGCGCACGATATCCATGTAGAGCATGCCGGGCAGCTTGATATCATCAATGTAATGACCCTTACCGCGCAGGAATCGCGCATCCTCTTTGCGTTTGACGCTATGGCCCATGCCGCCAATGGTAACAGGTGCTTCTGTAGTCATCGAACCGCCTCCGCTTCCGTAGCTGTAGGGGCTGGCGTGGTCGGTGTCGCTGGCATCGCCGGCTCAGTTGACTCAGGCGGAGTCGCCTGTTCGCTGCGCATCTTGTCTGCCGCGTACTGTATTGCCTTGACGATGTTGACGTACCCCGTGCAACGACAGAGATTCCCGGAGATGGCGTGCCGTATCTCATCGTCGGTGGGATTGGGATGCTCTTTGAGGAAGGCAACGGAGGTCATCATCATCCCAGGCGTGCAAAAGCCGCATTGCAGGCCATGCTCCTCGAAGAAGCCTTCCTGTATTGGATGAAGCTTGCCGCCCTGTTCAAGCCCCTCTACAGTGCTAATCTCGGCGCCATCCACCTGCACGGCGAAGAGCGTACACGACTTCGCGGGTGTACCGTTGACCAGTACCGTACAGGCGCCGCAGCTCGTCGTGTCACAGCCGACGTGCGTCCCGGTCAGGCCGGCGACTTCACGAATGAAATGGACGAGCAACACGCGCGGCTCGATGTCAGCCTGGTAGGGCTGCCCATTGATCGTTAGCGTGACATGCTGAGTCATTGCCCACCTCCTGCCTGAGCGCGCTGCACCGCGAGGCGCAATGCTCGCGCCGTCAGGGTCCGCACCATCGAGCGTTTGTATTCCGCCGGACCATGCAGATCGCTGGTTGGATCCGCCGCCTCGGCGGCCAGTCTGGCGGCCTCGCGCAGTGTCGCCTCATCAGGCTGTTTGCCAATCAGGAAGGATTCCGCCTGTGTTGCGCGGATCGCCGTCGGACCAACATTCGTCAGGCCGATTCCCGCACGGCTGCATACGCCACCATCCAGCGTGACCATCACGCCAACCGCGGCGATAGCATAGTCGCCCACTTTGCGTTCAAGCTTGAGGTACGCCGACCCGGTATGCGGCAGCGGCTGGGGCACACGAATATCAATCAGCACCTCGTCAGGCTGGAGCGCTGTCTCCATCGTGTCAACCAGAAAATCATCGAGCGGCATCGTGCGTGTCCCGTTCGGCCCTTGTGCCGTGACTTGCGCCCGCAAGGCGAGGAGCATCGCGGGATGGTCGTTGGCAGGATCGGCGTGCGCGACATTGCCACCAATCGTCGCGAAGTTGCGCACGAGTGGATCGGCGACAACCGCGCTCGCCTCATAAATGCCAGGATACCGCTGCTGAATCAGTGGTGAGCGTTCGAGAGCGGCCTCCCGGACCATAGCGCCGATCACCAGCGAGCCATCGCGCTCTTCGAGCAGAGCCATTCCAGGTACGTTGCGGAGATCGATCAGATACGCGGGCTCGGCAAGGCGGAACTTCATGAGGGGTATCAAGCTCTGGCCACCAGCCAGAATCTTCGCCTCGCCTTCATGCTGCCGTAGTAGATCCCACACTTCAGGCAGACCACCAGGGGCAAAGTAGGTAAAGTCATTCGGAATCACTGCCGACCTCCTTCTGGCACAGATCGCACCGCTCCGTGCATTATCTGGACACTGGATCAGCCGAAGAAGATGTACGCTCACTACGGGTACGCCGGTCGCGTGTGAATCGTCGCAGGGTGGCCGAGACGTTGCGATGGGTGAATACTCAGTGCCTGTGACGCGCTAAACGTTCTGCGCTACGTGACGTTATCAAGTGAGAACGCCTCTTGCGGAAAGAGGGGAATCAAGAAGGCGCCAGGCAATTTCACAGGCGAGAATGCCTCGGCGCGTGGATGCGAAGAAGCATTCTCTCGACACGAGACGAACAGGTACGTGACGTCACTATATGTTCTGAAGCTCAGGAACGTCAATGTCAAATCTGGCGCCGGGTGTACCTGCTCTCAGACCCTGGCAGGTGGCGGCAGACTTCGGGGAAGCTCGTTGCGAGGAAAGGATGCAGGCACTTTATGTCGCGATACAGGAATAAACTGTAGCATCTCAGCAAGTTAGTGGATAAATGATGCTAGTTTCGGGTGGGTCGTTGAGGGGTTGTGCTGGCCCAATCGTCAAACGCTCCGGAACATTTCCCGCCCCGATCCAATCGCCCGCACCATTCATGCCTTCGCGCGTGGGCGAAGGTGGTGACGGTGGTGGCGAGGACGCGCGCCGCAGGCTGAAGTCCAGCGGCCCATCCTGCGCGGTCGCCTGGCGTTCTGACTCCCCTCCCCGTGTCGGGGAGGGGCTGGGGGAGAGGGCCGGATCCGCAGATGCCAACCTCCCAGGCAATTTCTGTATGACTGCTATTTGGTTAGAAGCAACGAAGCCCCACACACATGGATACCATGCGCGTGAGGCCATTCATCATAGTGCATAACCGGACCAGGACGCTTTCAATGCTAGGGCACGAAACCTGGAATAATTCGCGCTACGGGCGCGGTGTCCTGACCTGCATCAGAAACCGAAGCCGAGATCACCTCGCTGGTGCGGGCTTCCTCAACCGCCGGGATTGTCTCCACGGCGGGGCTTGCCTCGACCGGATAGCGCTTGAGCATATAGCCAACGCCTGGAGTTGTGAGAATAAACCTGGGCTTGCTCGGTACAGGCTCGATCTTCTCGCGCAAATGACGGATATGCGCCTTAACCAGATAGTTGTCACCCGATTCACCAAATCCCCAGACGTGCGTCACGATCTGGTCCAGGGTGCAAATATCGTTCGCATTGGCAGCAAGCAAGTGCAACAGGCGGCTCTCTGTCGGCGTCAGACGGATAGTAACCTTATCTCGCGTCACCTCGTGCCGGACGGTATCCACGTGCAATGGACCGACTTCGATAATAGTAGAGGGATTGCGCACGAGCGTCGATCGGACACGCCGGCTCAACGCGATGAGGTGCGCCAGGAGTTGACGCGGAAGAAACGGCTTGGCGAGGAAGCTGTCCGCACCGTTTTCGAGGTAGGCCGATTCGGCATCTTCACCATTCTTTGACTTCGTGAAGACGAGCACAAGGGCGTCATGCGCGTCGCGCATTGCGCGACACATTGCCAGGAGATCACCACTATTATTCTCTGGGTCGATAATAACGACGTCTGGGCGCTTGTCGAGCCAGACTTGCTTAGCGCGCTCGCTGGTAAACGCATGGTGAACTTCATAGCCACGCGTTCTCAGCCAGCCTGTTACCATTTCTACCATGTCGCGATCGCTGTCCACCACCAACAGCTTCATGTCACCCTCCACTGCGGTCGCATGCTACGCAGCCAGTCACATCGAGAAAACCCACATCCTGTTGTCGGAGGGCTTCCCTACCTGGGCAACGTTTTGGAGCAAGTTGCCCGTATTTTGTTGATACGGAATAGCTGGTGAATGAGGATATCCGTACCACACACGCCGCGTCTGGTGGAAGTTGTAGAGTCTATACTCAGAAAGCGCCATTGCTTCTGACATCCGAGGCCTCTTGTTCCCAACTCACCAGGCAGTGCCATTGCCGAGGAGTGTGACACTGTGGCGTAGGGGAGAAGAAACTGGGCAGGTACATCACCTCATCCAATGTGTTATAACGGACAACAGTCCATACGGCCACACACTTGGGATCGCTTTGAGGAGGACTTCACAAAAATAGTCCTGATTGCGTACCTGACCACTATCCAGCATACTGCCCATTGAGACGAGCGACACTGGTGATGGGGCTGGTCTGCTCCAAATACCTACGCATAGACGCACTACACAACGAGGGTCGCAAGATGATCCTTGCTCTTACGCCCCGCCTCTCCCCGTGATTATGACCGGGACCGTCAGAAGCATCAATTTGAGGTCATAGAGCAACGACTGCGTGTGCAAGTAAGCGATATCCTGATCGACCATTTCCTCGAAGGTCACACGCCCACGTCCATACACTTGCCACGACCCAGTCAAACCAGGCTTGCCCGCCAGACGGAGATAGTGGTGAGACTGGTAGCGCCTCACCTCATACTCCACGGGCGGCCGCGGACCCACTATTGACATGTCGCCCTTCAATATATTCCACAATTGCGGCAATTCGTCAATACTGGTTTTGCGTATAAATTTGCCCACCCGCGTAACCCGGGAATCATCACCTAGCTTATAAGGTTTGTCTTTATCGTCTTGATTCAACTCACCAGTGCCGTCCATCCACGTGACGATGGCGTTCTCATGGACGCTCGAGGCGACGTTTTGGTACATGGAGCGGAACTTATAGAAGGTGAATTTGGTGCCATTGAGCCCATAGCGTGTCTGCTTGAAGAACGCCGGACCAGGAGAATCGATACGGATGATGATCGCCACAACCAACATGACGACGCTGAGAGGAATCAGCGCAATCAACGTCAGAACGATATCCATGAAGCGCTTTGCCCGCAGATATCCATCTTCAAAGGCGATGTCATCTCTGACCAAGACTTCCTGAGCAACCATGATTTCCCTCCGTCACCGCACCTTCACCATCCAGTTCATGTATCAAGGGGCCACGGAATTAAGTGTGCATGAAGGCGGTGAAGAAGAAGTGCGGAGAAGGGTGATGAATCGTGTACAGGTGCACACACAGGCGTGAAGGGCATAACACTAGGGGAAATCCCGGGGAGAGCGGTAGGCGTTCCTGCACAGGCTGGTTGCGAGCACTACCACAATTCCACAGCTCCAACTACCCGCCCGTACATGGCGCCACGATAGCCTAGTGAAAGACGACGTAGATGCGCGACTCCTCACCACCACCACCCACGCATCTACGCCGCCTCGCACGATGTTGTTGTGGTGAATTTGGGAGACGGGACGCATGACGATTCCATTGGTTGATCTCAAGGTGCAGTATCAAAACATCAAGCACGAGGTGCTGCCCGCGATCGAACGGGTACTCGAAGGGATGTCGCTCTATCTAGGGCCAGAGCAACTGGCGTTCGAGCGAGAGTTCGCCGCGTATTGCGCATCTCTCGATGCCGTCAGTTGCTCGAACGGCACCGACGCACTCGCGCTGGCACTGCGCGCCTGTGAGATTGGCCCTGGTGACGAAGTGATTACCGTTGCCAACACCTTCATCGCCACCGTCGAAGCTATCACCATGGCCGGTGCTACACCGGTGTTCGTGGATATCGATCCCGACACCTACGCTATGGACTGGCGCAACATCGAGCGAGTCATTACCCCAAAGACTCGGGCGATTCTTCCGGTGCATCTCTTCGGCCACCCAGCGGAAATGAGCCCGATCCTCGACATCGCCCGCAAGCACGGGCTGCGTGTGATCGAAGACGCATCACAGGCACATGGCGCTACATACGAGGGACGGCCTGTCGGCGGCCTTGGCGACATCGGCTGCTTCAGCCTGTATTGCAGCAAGACGTTGGGAGCATACGGCGAGGCGGGTATCTGCGTCACCAATAATCCAGCGCTGGCCGAGCGCATGCGCGTGCTACGCGACCACGGCTCGCGTCGCCGATACGAGCACGAAATCATGGGCGTCAACGCGCGTATGGACGAGATTCAGGCCGCTATTCTACGTGTCAAGCTGCCTTACCTCGACCGCTGGAACGCGGCGCGCCGGGAGCACGCGGCCACGTACAGCAGCCGGCTGCGCGGAATCGTCGAGTCAGTACCAGAGACGGCGGAATGGGCGCAGCATGCCTTCTACGTTTATGTGGTTGAGGTCTCCGAGCGCGACCGGGTGCGTGAAGCGCTCCAGGAGCGCGGCATCCACACGGGCGTCCACTATCCTATCCCGCTGCATCTCCAGCCAGCGTGCCAACAGTACGGCTACACCCTGGGCTCGCTCCCTGTGACCGAGGCAGCCGCGGAGCGTATCCTCTCGCTACCCATGTATGCCGAGCTCACCCCTGAGCAGATTGCGCAGGTCTGTGACGCCCTGATCGAGGTTTTGACACCAGCACCAGCCCACTAAATGACCAACAATGACCCACACAGCACGGCACGCGAATCGGGAATGTCCGAAGGAGACGGCGCTGGTCGCCGAATGACTGCCGAACAATTGAGGGTAAACGCCGATGATGCAACAGGTACGGTTTGGATTGATTGGCCTGGGCTATTGGGGTCCCAAGCTCGCGCGCAACCTCGAATCTCTGCCACAGGCTTCACTTGAAATCGTCGCCGATCTGAATCCAGTCAGCCTGAGGAAGGCAAAGCAGGAACGTCCCTGGATCACCACCACGAGCGAGATCGACGATGTATTCCGCTCGAATGTCGATGCTGTCGTCATTGCGACGCCCGTCTCCACCCATTTCGAGCTTGCGCGCAAAGCCTTGCTCCATGGCAAGCATGTCCTGGTGGAGAAACCTCTGACGGCAAGCGTTGCCGAGGCGGAGACGTTGATCGCGCTGGCAGAGGAGCAACAGCGCATCCTGATGGTCGGGCACACGTTCCAATACAGCCCGGCCATCACGGAGCTGCGCCAGCTCATCCAGGATGGCGAGCTTGGGAATATCTACTGTGTTGAAATCGAGCGGCTCAACCTCGGGCTCTTCCGCAGCGATATTGATGTCATCTGGGATCTGGCGCCCCATGACGCGTCCATTCTGCTCACACTGCTGGGCCAGGCGCCGACCCGGATACAGGCGCATGCCCACGCGCACCTGCACCCCACGATTTACGACGTCGCCCATCTGAATCTCGAATATGACTCGGGGACGACCGCGCATATCCATGTCAGTTGGCTGCATCCCGATAAAGTTCGCCGAGTAACGGTCATCGGCGACAAGCGCATGGCCATCTACGACGACACCAATCCCGCCGAGATGCTCAAGATCTTCAACAAGGGCGCCGACAGGGGCGTGGACCCAATCGTTTCTTACCGCCATGGTGCCATCACGATTCCACACATCGAGTGGATGGAGCCGCTACGGCTGGAGTGTGAAGATTTCGCGCGCGCCATCCGAACCGGCGAGCAGCCCGTGGCTAATGGCAGGGTCGGACTGGAAGTGGTGAAGATTCTTGCTGGCGCGCAGGAGTCGCTCCGTATCCCGCAGTTCGCGTAATCCCTCGTGCGACAGCATCACATCAGGAGGCATTCGTGGAAGTTCCCGTGCAGGACATCGGCCAGGGTCTGGCTGGCGACGCCCAGGGCGGCACTGCGTTCTATTCGGATGAACGCTGGCTGAACCTCATTCAGACAATCTACGGCTATACCGTCACGCGCCTGGAAGTGCATGGGGCGGACGGCGCCTTGCGCGGCTACCTGCCCGTATGTGTCCTGAACAGTCCGCTCACTGGGCGCCGAGTCGTCTCGCTGCCGTTCTCGGACGTGTGCGGACTGGTTGCCTCCGATACCTCCGCCGCGCATCAATTGCTGGACCAGGCAGTCGAGTTGGGCCGAAAGCACCGCGCGCGGTATGTCGAGCTGCGTACTGGCCCATCAGTGGCCGTGGCCGAGCGTGACGATTTCATCGCAAGTGACAACTACGTGTGCTGGCGAATAGCCCTTGCGGCAGGCGAAGAGCGCGTCTGGTCAGAGGTACAGAAGCCAGTCCAGCGCCAGGTGCGTAAGTCGCGCAAGTTGGGGGTGAGCATCCGCTTTGCGCAGCAGCGCGAGGAGATGGACATCTACCATCGGCTCCACGTCGGCACACGGAGTGGCAAGCATGGAATGCCGGCCCAGCCACGCGCGTTCTTCCGCGGCCTGTGGGACCGCTTCGCGGAAGACGGTACGCTTCAGGTGCTCTTCGCTGAACACGAGGGCAGAGCAATCGCCGGGATGGTGCTCTTCGCATATGGAGATACGGTGCGTTATGCCTATGGCGCCTCAGAAGACAAAACCCTGCACCTGGCGCCCAACAATCTGCTGATGTGGGAATCGATCACATGGGCCATCAGCAAGGGCTATCAATTCTTCGATATGGGCCGCACAGCCCAGGACAATCCCGGCTTGATGGAGTTCAAGCGGAAGTGGGGCGCATCCGCCACGCCGCTGCCCTACTACTACTGGCCGCGTATCGCTGGTCTCGCGTCAACCTCCGAAGCCAGCCGTAAATATCAAATCCTCACGGCGTGCTGGAAGCGTCTTCCGCTGCCTGTCGCATCGACTCTAGGCGGGGCGCTCTACAAACACCTGGGATAAGGAAGGCGATGAGCATGGATCGCGTCACGAAATTCACCCAGCGCTGGCTACCGCTCGGGCGAACGATTCTCGCGCTGCTGTTGGTCGCCCTGGCAGGCGCGGTCACCGTGACCTCACCCGCCCCGGCTCAATCTTCGAGCATTCCGAACAATCTATCCACGCAGTCAGGTTCCACCTCTCGGGCAGGTTCCGCTCCTCGGCCAGGCCTGCTTCCTGGCGCGGAGATATGGAACGATGGGGTCTCATCGTTCATGTTCGGCACGAACGACGGGTATCAGTGGTCGGAGAAGAACGTCGAGACACAGCCAGCGATCCAGCTCGCGCTTCGCAAGGCCGGAATCACCCTGATGCGCACCTTCATTCCCGATAATGCCAGCGATTCCGTCATCGAGCAACGTATCGCGACTATTGAGAATATCGGCGCACATTGTCTGGCTGTTCTGCCCAATATCAAGAACACCCGCTTCAACGAGCATGTTGTGTCATATCTTGGCAATCGCTGCCTGCTCTATGAGTTCGGCAATGAGCCGGATTATGAGCGCATTCCTGTTGATGATTTCATCGCCGCATGGAACGCGACGATTCCGCTCCTGAGGCACCTTAACCCATCCGCGAAATTCATCGGGCCAACGGTCATCAATGCTGCCGGCATAGATAACCAATACCTTCCGCGCTTCTTGCAGGGCGTCAAAGCGTCTGGGGTGCTTCCGGATGCGATCAGCATCAACTACTACTCGTGCTGGCGCATGGATGAGGCCACCTGCCTCGCCAGCGCATCCACGTTTGCTGGCACCGCCCAGAAAGTCCGCGGCTTCATCAAGAGCATCCTCGGTAAAGACTTGCCTATTGGGTTCACCGAATGGAATTACGATCCCAGGAATCCACCACCGGACTATGGCGACAAGGCCGATTTCATCACGAAGTTCACCACGACTGCCATCAAGTCGATGATCGCGGGCGGAGTAGCCTTCGCCTGCCAGTTCGATGCAGCTGGCTACGCCGGTTACGGTCGGCTCGATATGTTCGACGTCAATACCGGACAGCCCAAGCCGCAGTTCGATGCCCTGGCGGCGATGATCAAGCAGTATAAGCCAGTCGTACCAACCGCCAATGGCCCAACCCTCCTCTCACAGGGCGCTGCCATCACCTGCTCTTCCAACAATTCTGGCCCGGGAGGGTCGGGCGTCTTGACTGATAGAAAGTTCGGCGACTGGGGGTTCTGGCAACTGCAAACCAGCCTCCTGCCAGGCTCGTGTGCGATCCATCTGAAGAACGGCGCGAGCAAGGTACTCTTTGCCTGGTTCAGCGACTACTCCTTCGACTTTACGGATGCGACATCCCTTGCGCCCCAAGACTACGACATCGCGGTTTCTTCCAACAGCACGAATGGCAGCGACGGTACCTGGCAGAACGTCGTGTCCGTGCGAGGCAACCATGCGCGGGCACGAGAGCATACCTTCGCGTTTGCCGGGATGTCATGGATCAGGATGACCGCGCTTGCAGGCCAACCTAATCCCACCCAGCCCTATGTGCGCGTGGACGAGCTAGAGGTTTTCGATGCCCAAAGTCTTGGCACAAATACGTTCTTCTTCTCAGGAGATTCGATCACCGCGATGTCATTCAGCCGCTACGCCAGTGATTCACCTGCCTTCGCTGATCTCGTGGCACGATGCGCTCCACAGCGCTATCCGCTCATGATTGACGGTGGAATGGGTGGCCAGACGTCGGACGGAGCGGTGCAACAACTTGCGTCCTGGCAAAACATGTTGCCCGATATGCATTACTGGCTGCTGGGCTGGGGAACGAACGACGCGCTCAATGACATCTCGCCAGACGCCTTCCGCACAAAGGTGCAAACCCTGGTGACAGCGATTCTACAGCGTGGAGACGTACCCATCCTTGCGCATATTCCCTACGCGGCCTATCACGGCAACACGTCTCTGGATGCCGAGATACAACAACTGAATAAGGTCATCGACGAGGTGACGGCATCCAACGGATTGATTCCCGGTCCAGATTTGTACGGGCTGGTCCGCGCCCACCCAGAATACCTGGGGCCTGATCAGCTACACCCGAACGGGGCTGGCTCTGTCGCCATCAATGCGCTCTGGTTCCAGGTGTTGCGCCCACACCTGGGACTGGGTGATGGGCAATGCCAGTAACGCCCGGTGGGCAGCGGTTACATACCATGAGCGTGATAAGCCCCCTCCCTAATTACGTGACGTAGAGAGGGGGCTTCCGTAAGGGGTGCGCGTCTGTCTCGTCTCGCTCGCCTGGAGGCGCTTAAGCCTGCTGGCGTGCTTCCACGATGCGCATGAAGAAGTCTTGAATGGTGATGGAATCTATGTCACCCGTGATGGAGAGTGCCGCGCGAGCACGGTCTGGCCAGATACCGAACCGTAGCAACGGCCTGTTCAGCGCCTCGATCTCAGCGACCAATGTGCTCCGCCGCGCAATCTGATCTGCGCGTGTCTCGCCCAGACCCTCGGGCACGTCGAGATAGCGCGCGTAGCCATCCGCCTGCGGGGCGTCCGCTCGCTCGATCGGATAGCCCTGCTCCAGCAGAAAGTCTTCGACGTCGACTGATGTGCGCGGCGAGAGCGCGATGGCTGGGCAGGCGGCGCCATGCACTGTGAACTGGCGGCCTTCGATAAGGCTTTCGGCGCCATACCAGGGCGAGGTATCGGCGCCATCAACGGTCAGATGGCGCGCAAGCACCCCGGCGCGTGAGGTGCAGGTCACTTCGACTCGCCAGGTCGCCTCTCCGGTTGGTACAAGCGTCATCCGGAATTGGCGCCGTTCGCGCCACCATTGCGCTACCTCGTGCAGCGAGGTCAACCAGACGGGCAGATCCTGTCTCTGCGCATACGACAGGAGCCGATCGAGCGCGGGCCTGCAAAGCACGCCACGTTCGGGATGGAGGTTGAGGACGTAAATACCCCCAAGCGTATAGACCCGTGCCATCACCTCGCTCCAGATGTTGCCCAGTGCTACCTGGTCGGTAAAGCGGAGCCGGTCGAAGAGCATCTCATCGTCAGGGATGCTGGTCGGAATCCGCGCAAGGTCGCCCTCGAAATGCGGCCGCAGCGTATACGCGCTCGGCGCGATGGCCTGGAACAGCGCGAGCGACTTCTCGAAGCCTGAGCGGATCGCCGGGGTAAGCTTGCTCAGATCAACGACATCATGCACGACGGCCTCATTACTGTCGTAGTCGAAGCCAAGCGTGGCAAATGAGCGGATGGCATCCTCAGTCCAGCCAAGATAGGGATTGCGAAACCCCTGGAATGGAAGGTGGACGTCCTGGAATACTGTCATGGCCTGCTCTGTTTGCTGATGTTGGCTGGCATCGCTCAGGCTGCGGTAATCGTTGTGGACGTAGCCGTGAATGCCAATCTCCGCGCCACAAAACGCGATTTCGCGGATCAACTCCGGGTGGCGGCGCAGAACGACTGCCGGAATGAAGAAGGTTGGGTTGCCGCCATACTGGCGCACCGTCGCGAGGATGGAGAGCAGGGTGCGGCGGCTGCGGGCATCGGAAAATCCGAAACGCGCAAAGACAGTCCAGAGACGACGGGCGAAATTGTGCGCCCCTTTGGTTCGGATGGAAAATGCAACGAGATTCATACAGTCAATGATCCTTCTGCGCCAAACATGAGACCATGGCGAGCACCCAGACCCGCATCGGGCTTATCGCTCATTCCATCATAGCGCGCACCAGGAATATCCCAGTATCCGCAGGTGTTTACTTGGTGTTGGGATTCTGTCACTGTGTGAACATTTCGCACCTTGCCCATTTGGCGGGCTGGCAGAGCGGACGAGTCACGCTTATGAATCTTGCTCTTCGCCCCGGTTGGCCGAGGGAATCACGCACTCCTGCTGGCAGCTCTCGCACCATCCAGCAAGCGCTCCGTCCTCGCGATGGGCCAGCCGGACGAGAGGACGCGCGCAACGGCAGACATAGCCGTGCGCCCGCGCTGGATTGCCAAAGACAAGGGCATGTGGCGGCACGTCATGCGTCACCACTGATCCCGCGCCCACGAGGGCAAACTCGCCAATCGTGACGCCGCATCGGATAACCGAGCCACCGCCAATGGAGGCGCCGTAACGGACAACCGTCGGCGTCACCTCCCAGTCATCGGCGGTTTTCAACTCACCCGCCGGGGTGATCGCGCGGGGGAAGAGGTCATTGGTGAAGCAGACATGCGGCCCGACGAACACGCCATCCTCCAGCGTGACACCCTCGAAGACCGATGTATGGTTCTGAATCTTCACCCGCGAGCCAATCCGCACGTGCACGTCGATGAAGACACCTTTACCGATATTGCACTGCTCGCCAAGACACGCATGGTTGCGCACGTGCGCCTGGCGCCAGATGCGCGTCCCCGCTCCTACCTGCGCCTCAGGCTCGACCTCGGCAGTGGGATGAACATAGAACGATGGCGTCGCAGGCTCAGACATGCATCATGCTCCTTGTTTCCAGGCATAGGGAGATGCCGCAGGTTAATTGGATGTGGTCGTGGTCGCTGGGACCTGCTGAGCGGAGTTCCTGCTGATGGATGCCAGGAACTCCTGATACTCAGCGCGCACCTGCTCCCAGCGGTAGGGTGTGTAGTCTTCAAACGCCTGTTCGACCAGGGTGCGCCGCAACTCAGGCTGCTCGTACAGACTGACAAGCGCGTCTGCGAAGCTTTCCGGACTCTCTGGATCGCAGAGCAGCGCGGACCCTGGCCGGAACATTGAGCGAATGGCGACGGTATTCGACGCGACGATAGGGCGCTGCATCCACGCTTGCTCATATGCCTTCGTCGGCAGTACCAGCTCAGCGAACCCATCGAGGCGATAGGGGATGATGCCCACGTCGCCATGCAGGACAAAGTCGACGATATGCTCTGATGGGCAGGGGCCGGTGATTCGCACATGATCGGCAACACCTATCTCCTGGGCAAGGCGCTCCACTTCAGGCAGAAACTCGCCCCGACCCATGATGTCCAGCCGAAGACGTGGGGCGCGGGGCAGCGCCAGAGCCAGCGCCCGCACGGCGGTATCCAGTCCGTTGCGCTGGGCAATGGTGCCGTAATACATCACGATGAATGGGCCGTCATACCCCGGTGCTGAGGATGGTGGCGGGCAGCGGCGCGAAGCGGGAAAAAGCTTGGGATCAGCACTGTTGAGCACCAGCGCCAGTTTGCGCGTGGGGACACCACGCGACTTCAAGCACTCCTCAAATGGCCAGCCGACCGTAATGACGTAATCCGAGAATACGGCTGAGATGCGTTCCTGGAGCGCCGCCAGATGATACAGTACCCTCTTAAGGCGCCCGCTGCTTTTGGCAGCCATCAGCTCCGGGCTGACATCCTGAACATCCAGCACCACCTTCGCCCCCAGCAGACGGGGAATAATCGCAGCAAAGACCAGGAAATCAGGCATGTTGTGCGCGAGGATGACATCGTAGGGATGGCGGAGATGCTGCCACGTCACCACGATTCCAGACAATACCATGAACCAGATCCAGCTCAGGATCGTGAGAGGAAGCGCGCGGCCAAATCCGCGGCTGAACGGCAGCCGATCTGTGATGACGCCCTGACAGACTTCATGGGCCGATTCACCCGTATCGCGCAGGCAGATGACGCGCATCTCGTATCCCGCGTCAACCGCTGCCTCGGCCATACGGCGCACGCGAATATCAAATGGATAGTAATCGTACGTGATCGCAGCCACACGCAACGTCGTCATAACTCCTCCAGAATCACCCCACGTCCGCACTGTGCGGTGGTCAATCCTTCCTTACACGCGACACGCGGCCCCCGCATCGCCTGTGCTGTCTTTGCATCGTCTTTCTCTTCGCGTCACGCGCTCAGACGGTTCTGCTCGTGCGCACCCAGGTAGCGGTATTCTTGCGCTGGCGGCGCACGACGAAATAAATCCAGAGCTTTCTGGCGATATAGGCGGGCGCGTAGACCAGGGCGCGATAGACGCCCCACGGCGGCCGGAGCAGCACAAACGCCGAGCCCACATACGCGACGAGCATACCCGTAAGCGCGACCGCGAGCCCAATATGCAGCGGCGTGCCCAGCGCAAGCGCGAGAATCAGCAGGAGCACGCAGCTACCAGCCAGCAGCGAGAGCGGCGGCGCAAGCAACTCAGCCAGCGCATCCAGCCGCACCCAGCTCATGTGCCGAATGCCCATCGTGAAGAGACGCCACGCAATGCGGCGCTGCCACGAACTGGCATCCGGGCTGAGAGACTCCCAGCGGATGTCCTGCGAGGTCAACTGGCGCGCGGTCGTGGGCATCACCGAGCGCACATTCGCATCAGGGACGAACAGCACTCTCTCCCCACTGGACACCAGTGAGAGGTAATACTGGTAGTCCTCCGAGAGGCCGAATGCCTGCCAGGGATGGCGCGTGAGCATTTCGCGCGTCAAACACATGCCATTGCCCGTCAGCGTCGACGAACCACCCAGCGTGTTGCGGCCTAGCGGGCGGATGTAGTTCATCAGTGACAGCGCCAGCCAGCGTAAGGCGCTCGTCGGCGATTCAGCGGCGTTGAGCACCGCGTTATGCGATTGCAGCGCCAGGCCACCGCGCGCCAATCCGGCCGAAAGTGCGGAGAGCAATCCTGGATCGACGACGGTGTCTGCATCCAGCACCACGAAGGCGTCGTAGCGGGTATCGCCGTGCATCAGACGGTCGAACGCCCATGCGAGCGCGTGTCCCTTGCCGCCTTTCTTGGGATCGTTGCGCTCGTGCACCTGGACGCCAGCAGATCGCGCAATATCAGCCGTCCGATCAGTGCAGTTGTCAGCAATGACATGAACCGCATAGCCATCTGTGGGATATTCGAGCCGAGCCAGACTGTGCAGGGTATTGCTGATTAGCAACTCTTCGTTGTGCGCTGGCACCAGTATCGCGAATGTGCTGGCAGACATCTCATGAGCAGGCCGTCGCTGCCGCCCGCGACTTACGCGCGCTGTGCCAAAAGCGGCGCCGAGAGCAAGTGCCAGGAGATATAGGAGCGGGAGAGCAAGTGCGATTTCCAGCACCAGCAAGAGGCCACGCGCCGCAATCAATACCGTCATACGTGCCATCCATTCTCTCGTGCGCTCTTAAGCGCAGCGAGCAACTGCGCCCCACAGGAGTCCCAGCTATAGCGCTCCTTGACGAGCGCCCGCCCATCTTCGCCTAATCTGACCCGTCGCACCTGATCACCGAGCAAGTCCACCACTGCACCCGCGAACGCTTCTGGCTTGTCGGCAACGAGCAGATGCTTGCCGGGAACGCATTCGATCCCTTCGCAGCCGAGCGCCGTGGAGACGACCGCCCGGCGCATCGACAACGCCTCCAGAATCTTCAGGCGGGTACCAGCGCCGGTCAGCAACGGGACGATGGCGACCTGCGCGGCGGCGAGGTGTGGCTGCACCGCAGGCACACTGCCGGTGACTGTTACGCCAGGGAGTGTGCCCAGACGTGTTACCTCCGGCGGAGGATTGCGCCCAACGAGGTGCCACGTGGCCCCAGGTATAGCGCGACGTACGAGCGGCCAGATATGCTCAGCGAAATACAACGCCCCCTGGACGTTCGGATAATAGTCGAACGACGCGGTGAAGATGATGCGACCGTTCGTCTCTTCGATCGAAGGATCAGCCGAGAATGCCTCGACATCAACGCCGTTCGGCACCACCCGCACGTCTTTCTCAGGCAGCAGCGCACGTAATACAGCGCGTTCGCGCTCACTCGTCACTAACACCAGATCAGCACGGCGGCACCGGGCAATCTCAACCGGCTTCATACGCCGATACTCCATCCAGTTGAAGCCCCGACGCATCAATCCATCGCCCGACTGGTAGGAGCGCTGCATCAGCTCGTGCTCGATGTTGTGCTCATCCAGGATAGTCCGCACCTGCGGCGAAACCCGATAGCCAGCGACGAGGAGCCCCTCGAACAGGACGGCATCATACGCGTTGCGAGCGAGCTCCGCGTCGAGCGCGGCCTGTGCGGCTGGCAGAATCTGAGATGTCAGGGTATATGATTTGCCGCGTGCCAGCGCAACCACCTGATTGAGCCGTTTCGAGCCGCTATATGGCACTTCTACCTGGTGTATGGCGCGCGTATGGGGATGAAGATGCGCTGCGGCGTTATGGTCGCGCTCATCTGGGTGGACGAGCGCCAGCAGCGACACCGTGTGCTCGCGCGCCAGGGCACGGAGCAAGTGATAGTTCCGTGTTCCCGCTCCCCAGGTTGGCCGGGGCAGCGAATGCGCAACAACGAGAATCCTCATGTGTCTATTCACTTTCCGGGGCCAGGTGATTGCGCGACGCGTGCCATCGCGGCAGGCAACGACAGCGGTGAGGCGAGCCGGGCGCGAGGCCGTGGACGGCTGGATTGCTTCGGTGTGGACTCCGAGAAGAGGTCATCGTTCGTCGTCCCTGGCTGGCCCAGTGAGGCGCGCTCGATTGCTGGCAGCTTCATCAAAACACCCAGGACGATGCCAACGAAGATCATGTTGCGGTAGAAGAAGAACTGGTAATCGCCATAGGCAAGGATCACCTCCATCACCACCGTCGCGACAGCGAAGATCGCGAAGAACTGAAGCTGCTTGTTTTTCAGCCGACGTGCCATGATGCAGCCGCTGACGATGGACGTGCCAATCAGATACCAGAGCGCGCCAAATCCGAGGGGGCCAAGCCGCATCCAGATCCACAGCACGTTATTGTGCGGAATGTAGAGGTAGTAGGGATCGAGATCTAGCACGTTCGCCAGGAGAATGGGCTGGAGAAATGGCTTACCAAAACCGTAGCCTAGCAGCGGGCTTTGCGCTTCTGTGTATTTCAGGTCGTAATTCTCGACGATGCGGTAGAGGTTCGAGGCGGCATCGCGCGCATCCGCCGCACTGGGGTTGAACACCGACACCACAGCGCGTGCTGGCTCCCCAAGCGCGCCCGATGATTTCTGGAAAGCGACGACATACCCGGCTCCCAGAATCAGACAGATCACTGCCGCCGAGATGAGCGCGCGGCGGGACTCGGGCTTGACCAGAATGGCCATCGCCCAGACAACGGCAATACCGATGAACAGCGCGACATAGTCCGCACGACGATTATTCGCGACTAGAGCGATCAAAAGGCACGGCAGCGAGAACAGAATAGCGATGAAAATGCCTGGCTGGAAGCGATACAAGAAGAGCATGGCCAAGAGCAACAGCACCAGCACGAAGAAGAATGACTGCTCGTGCGCCATGATTTCGTTATGCCCCCCAACCTGCCCGCCGAGGTACGCATAGACGATATAGACGCCTTGAACACCTTTTATGGCCGTGCCAAGAATGGTAATCCAGATGATATTGCGCACGTGTTTGACATCGGAAACGATGTTGTAGGCCAGCACATACGCGAGGAAGAAATACCACCACGGGCGGACCTCAAGCACGATAATGCGAAACTCTCCGCCCGATGCCAGACCGTGAAGCACACCAACAACAAGAGCGCCCAACAAAGCCAGGAAGGGATAGAACAACCTTCCACCAAAGAGCGTCCGCCGCTTCAACAACAGACCAGTGATGACAATGGTCAGCAGCACGACGAGAAAGAAGTAACCGATGGGACGCTCGATGTTTCCCTGCAGCTTGGCTGGCCAGTAGAACACATAGAGATGATCGGTTCCTATCGCCCCCGCGAGAAGCGGCTCCTGCTCGATAACGACGGCGCTGATGACCATGAGGTACAGCCCCAGGATCGGCCTCCAGGGAACCAGCGCCAACGCCACGAGCGCGGCTATCGTCGCCAGAATCTGGACATACCCCTGACTTGCCCCAGCCAGGATGAGGATAGGGGTGAGCACGAGTGTGATCAGGAATACGACGATGTATGCGATTGTGCGTT
Organism: Ktedonobacterales bacterium; assembly: GCA_036378295.1. Lineage (GTDB taxonomy): Bacteria > Chloroflexota > Ktedonobacteria > Ktedonobacterales > JADMIN01 > DAHUXT01. The sequence continues at coordinate 20,565 of DASUWS010000153.1, read as the reverse complement.
TCTTGGCGGCGCCCCGCCGTGTGGAGGCCGCATTCATATCGGCGACGGGTGGTAGGTTGGCAGGGCGTGGAAATGTAGCAGGCATGGTGCTCGATCCTACCCCTTACCCCGCAATAGCAGAACAATACCGACGATGATAGCCGACAACAGCAACAGGCGAGTGCGACGAGAATAGTTGCGCGTGAAGAAGCCGATAGCGAGGAACGCCCCCAGAAGAGCCGCGGTAGTAAGCATGATCGCTTCCCCCTCTGGACTACAGCAGATTCTGCAGCCAGCGCGGAATACGAGTCTGCACCTGGTTGAGAATAATGCCCTCGACACGCATACTCTTGAGTGCGTCACATGCCTGCGTCACGAACGAGGTAGGCGTTGAGCCAGCACGCACGACAAGCAGCAGCGCATCGGCCAGGCGAGCGGCAAGCGGCCCGTAGTACGACCCCAGCACCGAGGGGAGATCGAGAATCAGCAGCTCATCGGGATCCGCAAAACGCTCGCGGAAATCAGGGCGCTTGATCTCACCCAGAACGGTTATGGCATCGGCACCGCCAAGTCCGGCAGGGATCACAGTCAAATTGGGCATAAGGTGATGGCGAATCTCGGAGCGTTCGGCTGCGCCGCGCAGCCATTCAGACAGGCCGGGAGAGGCAGGCAGTTCGAGATCTCTGCTGAAGGTTGGGCGCTCCCAGTCACACTCTACGAGTACCACCGGGCGGCGTGAGCTCGTTGCCAGGGCATGGCCAACCAGCACCGCAGCCAGTGTTTTGCCTTCCCCAATGACCGCGCTTGTCACACCAAGCGTCCGCACAGGATTCTGATCCGCAAAGACGAGCGGCAACGACACGTGCAGAAACTCTGCCTGCAGCCGGGCAATCGAGTTGGAGTCTCGCCGTGAGAGAGCCTGCGTTTTCTTGGAGACGATTGAGGTATTCCTGGAAGCCAACGATGACACGATAAGCGGCGCAAGCGTATTCTTGGGGAGTGCCGCTTTATCATCGAGAACTGTATCGTCGTCCATGACTACCTCTTGTCTTGCAGGAATGCTGTTCTCCGGTTCTCCGATACGCGGGTCAATCGTCTTCATCATGCCTCCACACTATGCCTCCCCTTTGGCCGGTCAGGCTCACTCAGCGGTTCGCCGTGGTTATCTTCATGTCTGGCCAGTCTAGACCGGCGCCAGGGTATGCGCGCGTCTAAGTCCCTGAATCAGTCAGCAATGGTTCGTTTGCCTGGGTAATCCATGCCGCTGACCGCCGCGGGAGCTGTGGGATTTGAATCAATACGGGATAATCGGCAAGCTCTGATACATCAGCAGACGAGTAAATAGACTGATCTAGCCGCACCAGGATGAGGAAATAGCCAACACTGGCAAGAAGCCCTAGCCCAAGGCCGATTGCCCCGCCCAGCACCAGCGACTTCGATCGCGAAGTCGGCTGAGCAGGAACTTGCGGTGGGTCAACAATGGTATACATCCCCTTGCCACCCGCGCCGATCGTGACAATCTGCTGATTGACGCTATTGATGTTGGTCTGGATCGAAGTGAGTGTTGCCTGCGCCTGCTCGGCCCGCTTAGTGAGCAACTGATATTGTGGATCAGTCGAGGCGTCCGCGAATGTGAGGTGATGGTCTTTGAGATACTGTGCAGCAGCCTGGGTGGCGCTATCGGCCTCCTGCTTGGCAGCAATGAGCTGCCCCTGGTAGTTATTCAGCAGCTCTTGCCCCTCGGCAATGGCATGCGTCGCGCTCTCCACGCCGTAGTGCGTTATTACGGCTTTGACTACCTGCGCCGCCACCTCGGGATCCTTATTGGAGTAGGTGATCACAACAAGACTATAGCTCGGCGCCGAGACCTGCACCTGGGTGGAAATTTCCGTGTAGATCGCGTCCTGCCAGCGCTGGGTATCTGAAGCTGGGACGCCGATGTGGTTGCCAAGATCGGTATCTTTCGCGACAGCCAGATCGAAGTTCTCCGTTTGTAGCAATTCGATCAGCGCCGTCGCCTGGGTTGCAGCCGGAGACGACTGCAAATCCGATTCCGGTCCGGTTGCGCCGAGTACCTGATAGCGCCGGAGTGCCAGCAACCTTGCCGTTACCTCATACGAACGCGGCAGAACGAAGACGACGACACCACTTACCAGAACAGGTAGCAGCAGAAGCACCAGCAACTTGATTTTATTGCGGAAGAGAATCTCCAATACTTTGGTCATGCAGGCTGCACCTCCCTTAGCGCATGGCAGTCACATACAAGCCTACTGTAGCTCCTCGTCGCACGTATCGGGGTATGGCCTGGCGTGTTTGAGGGGTGTATGAGGAGATCCACAGGTGTACATCCAGATACGACCGCGAATTCAGGGCAACAAAACACCGGGCATGAGCCGCTGGACAGATCGCTCGGCTTGCATGGCGTCCTGTGGGCCCCACTGGTAATCCGAGACGGGTACAGCGTCTATCTCGCCACGTATCCACCATCTCTTCCCATGCTGTGCCAGCGGGAAGATGCCGGACGTCATCACCCTAGGTAACGAACAAGCTGCCCTTCGGTAATGCGTAGCTACAGTGGGGTATCGCCAGGTATCGAACGAATACTTATCTACACTGAAGACATTCTAACTGCACCAGTTTGTTACCACAATGAATATGGCCATCGCCGCACACGTACAGTACGCTGATAGCCGAATGCATGCAATTTGGGTCGGCGCGTCTGTGGATCTGCGTGCCACTGAACCACTGGACACAACGCGTTGAGGACGTTGAGCGGAGGCACAGTGCGAAGAAACCGCATGGTGGGGAATGGAGTAAAAGAAGCGTGAGACAGTACCCAGTAGCTGTGATCGGCGCGGGCCCCTATGGAATATCAGTAGCGGCGCACCTGCGAAATCGCGGCATTCCGACGGTCGTATTTGGTAAGCCCATGGCTTTCTGGGCCCGCATGCCTGATGGCATGTTCCTGAAATCAATCTGGTCAGCATCTTCTATTGCAGATCCCCATGGCATGTACACGCTCGACCGATATGTAGCCGCAACCGGATATCCACATAAGGATCCGGTTCCACTGCCAGATTTCGTCGAATATGGGCAGTGGGTCCAGCGCAATACCGTGCCAGACGTTGACCCCACATTTGTGCAGTCTGTCACGCGCGACGGCGAGCGGTTCCGACTGGACCTGGAAGACGGGCGCAGCATCACCGCCGGATCGGTCATCGTAGCGACAGGCATTCAATCCTTCGCCTACCTGCCAACCTTCGCTCACGACTTGCCATCCTCGCTTGCATCTCATACTCAGGAACACAAAGAGTTCAGCAAGTTCGCCGGGAAACGGGTCGCCGTGCTGGGCCGCGGCCAGAGCGCCGTACAAACCGCGGCGTTTCTCCATGAGGCGGGTGCGGAGCCAGAAGTCATCGCACACGGGCCGATTATCTGGATTCAGCGCACGCTCTACGAGAAAGGCGGCTTTGCCCGACATATCTTCTACCCCCCCAGCGACGTTGGCCCGCCAGGACTGAACTGGATCATTCATTTCCCATCTATTTACTACACGCTGCCGGAGAACCTTCGGGCGAAGATCGATCAGCGAGCGACGAGGCCGGCCGGCGCGAAATGGCTCCGCAACCGGGTGGAGGGACTCGTGAAGGTCAGCACGGGTGTTGAGGTAGCGAAAGCGCGCCCCCGCGGCGACGAGTTAGAGCTTACCCTCACCGACGGTACGACGCGTATGGTGGATCATATTATTGCGGGCACTGGCTACCAGCCCGACATCGAGCGACTGACATTCATTGACCCCGTCATGCGCGAACAGGTGCGGCGAGTTGGCACGATGCCGATTCTCGATACTGCCTTCCAGTCAAGCGTGCCTGGGCTGTTCTTCGTGGGCGCGATTGCCGCCTATAATTTCGGACCGCTGACCCGGTTCGTCACGGGCACAGGTGTCGCGGCGCGCCATATCACCCGCAGGCTGGCTGGCAGCCGCGAGCCAGAGATTTCCGATACCGAGAGCCTGACTTCCGTTCGTGGCTAATCGTGTCCTGGCGTCCGCGTGCGTGCCATGTGGAATGTGGGTTGTGTTGATGTGTGGGGAAGACGACGATGCGAGAAGTGAGACCGATACCTGGTGTACTGGTGCTGGGAAGCGACTTTAAGGCTCTGGGCGTCATTCGCAGCCTGGGACGGCGTGGCATTCCCGGAATTGTCGTCGATAGCCAGCCGAGATCGGCATGGTTCTCACGCTATGTGACGCGCCGCTTTTCGTGGCACGGCTCACTGGAAGACCCTGAGCTTGCCGACTATCTTCTGCGGATTGGGCGCGAGTATCATTTGCAGGACTGGATGCTGGTAGCGGCACAGGATGACGCGGTTGGGCTTGTCTCGCAACACCACGACGCGCTTGCCATGATCTATCAGCCAACGACCCCATCCTGGGATGTCGTCCGATGGGCATTCGACAAGCGACTTACCGACCGTATGGCTCGCGAGGCAGGCGTGCCATATCCCAGCACGTGGTATCCCGCGCGCGAGAGCGACCTGGACCGGCTTGATATCAGGTTCCCAGCTATCATCAAGCCGGCCATCTCGATTCGCATGCAGCATTCCGCGCGACTCAAAGCGCTGCCCGCGACACACCTCGACGAGTTGCATCAACAGTACCGGGTCGCCACAAGCCTGGTCAGCCCAGACGAAATCATGGTGCAGGAAGTCATTCCTGGTGGGGGTTCAACCCAGGTCTCCGTCGCCACCTTCTGTGAGGAGGGTGAAGCGCAGCAGGTGATGACGGCGATGCGACGCCGCCAATACCCAATTGACTATGGACTCGGAAGCAGCTTTGTGGAGGCCGTTCACGTACCAGAGCTAATCGACCCGGCAGAGCGCCTGTTACGCTATATGCGGGCGTCGGGTATGGTTGAGGTCGAATTCAAGCAGGACCCACGCGATGGCGTCTATAAGCTGCTCGATATCAATATTCGGCCCTGGGGCTGGCACACACTCTGTATCGCATGCGGGCTGGACCTCCCCTACATCCAGTACCAGCACATGATGGGCAGGCCAGTGCCCCAAATAGAGCCACGGTACGGCGTGCGGTGGATCCGGACCGCGACTGATGTGCCCGCTGGCATTCAGGAGATACGTGCGGGCATTACCACACCCCGGCAGTACGTGCGTTCTCTGTTTGGTCGCAATACCTTCTCGGTACTGAACTGGCGTGACCCGCTCCCGGCATTTGGCGACCTCGCTGTCCTCGTTGCGCGCTTCGCGCACAAGCCACGTGTCAAGGAGGCGTACGCATGAATGGTCTGAGAAAAGTCCTCGGCAATACCGGCATTTCATTCATTGGCCAGATTGTCACCTGGATTTCGACCCTGGCGCTCACCATCGCCTATGGCCGCTTTCTGGGGGATGAAAAATTCGGTGAGCTGTTCTTTGCGATTAGCTTCGTTACCCTGGTCGGTTTTCCGGTTGAGTTCGGCTTCAATCAACAGATTGTACGGGATGTGGCGCAGGACCCGAACAAAGCGAAGCGCTATCCGGTGAACGTACTCGTCTTGAAGATTGCGCTCTGGGCCACGCTGTTTGGCGCAGTCCTTGGCGTAAGCAATGTGCTCGGTTTCGGCTACGAGGAGCGCATACTCATCACGCTGTGTGGATGCACCCTGCTCATCAGCGCCATAGGGAGCACGTTCGGCTCGATCCATACCGCGGCGCAGCGTCAAGTATTTCCCGCCATCGGCCTCGTGATTGAGAAGGGGCTGGGCGCGATCATCGCTATCTTATGGATGCGTGTCGGGGGCGGAGTCACCGCCGCGGCAGTCGCGCTAGTGATTGGCACTCTGGCCGGAGCGACATGGCAATTCATCTGGTTCCTTCGCCTGGTCCGCGTGCAGTGGAACTTCGACTTCCCATTGATCCGTGATCTGGTGATGCAGAGCATTCCCTTTCTGACCTACGGCGTCATCGGGGTCATCTACTATCGTGTGGACACCGTCCTGCTGCAAACCCTGACGTCTACCGCCACAGTGGGCATCTATGGTGCGGCGTATCGTCTCTTTGATACCCTGGTATTTCTCCCGAATATCGTCATCGTGGCTGTGATGTATCCGGTTATGGCGAAGCTCTCGGTCAATTCCGAACAACAAATGAAGCTTGCCATGGAAAAGTCAGTGAATTTTCTGCTGGTTGCTGGAATCCCTATCATGGTAGGGCTTGTTGTCGCAGCACCGAACATCATTGGCTTTCTCTATCACCGCACTGAATTTGTCGCATCGGTGCCTGTGCTCCAGGCGCTTGCCCCTGGCATCGCAATTCTCTATCTCAATTCTGTCTGGACGACCGCCTTGATGAGCCTGAAGATGGAGAAACAGTTGCCCTGGATTGCGGGCGCGGCACTGGTCTTTAATGTGGGCGGCAATCTTCTCCTGATCCCGCGATTGGGTGGTACGGGAGCGGCGCTGATGACGTCGCTAACCGAGCTGTTGCTCATGATACTGGCATTGCGAGCACTGCCTCGTCACCTCCTGCCAGTGCGCAGTATAGCAACGGGAGTCAAGGCGCTGGCAGCAAGTCTGGGGATGGCGCTGGTTGTGGTCGCGCTAAGCAAGCTTTCGATTCTGATCATCCTGCCCATCGCGGGCATCGTCTACGCGGCGGTTGCCACCGCACTGGCCACGATTCCGCGAGACGACCTGGAGGCACTCTACACGGCAATAGCCCGCCGAACACGCGGTGTTGCTCCGGCGGTAAGCACAGCGGCGCCCACAAGGCAGAGCGGTTCATCGACAGCACTTGCATTGAGTGGAAGTGGGTACTCGACGAGTACCAAGTGGCAGATTGAGCGTGGAAATGTGCCAGTGGTGGATGCCAATAAGATATCTCCCTGGCGCCACAATCAGGCCAGCACAGTATCACAATGGGGAACAACCTTGGTCAAGAGCACACGCGCGAGCATGAGAAAGGGAGTCTCACTGATTCGCCGGACGGTCGCCGCAACCGTCAAGTACGTGACCAACTATATCGTCGCGTATGTGCCAAGTCACACGATTCGCCACGCGTGGTATCGGCGAGTTCTCGGGTGGGACATCGGCCGTAACGTTTCGATCCTCATGGGACCATACATTCAGATGACAGGCATCCGAACCAGCGGGCGCCGTGTTTCGATTGGAAACGGCACTGTCATCAACCAGCGGTGCCTGATCTATACCTCAGGTGGTCTGATCATTGGCAACAATGTCAGCATCTCGGCGGAAGTGGCGCTCGTTACTGGCTCGCATGATATCAACGACCCGGAGTTTCCGAGCGACTACCGCCCCATCATCATCGACGACTATGCCTGGATCGGTACGCGCGCCATGATTCTCCAGGGCGTGACGATTGGCCAGGGGGCGGTCGTCATGGCTGGAGCAGTGGTCACGAAAGATGTGGAGCCATTCGCCGTCGTGGGCGGAGTGCCCGCAAAACCGATTACGGAGCGCAATCTGCGCAATCCATCCTATCGCTTGATTGAGCGCCCACTATTTGAGTGATTAGTCCGCGAGAAGTTTCTCGATGGGCGCCTGCTGTAGCCTGCGGCGAACAGGCAACGGCAGGCGTTTTTCTGTGCGCCTGGCGCGCGTGTGGCGCTAGTATGGCGCTTCCGCTTTGTCGGGGCATTGCCACAATGGTAGAATGCTGAGGGTATCGACTGGAGGAGTGGCCGGCTGCCAGCCATACTCACCACACTCACCACTCGTCACCGCGCCCGGTCTGCCAGTTTGAGAAAGAGCAGGGGCCATTGATGAGGTGTAGCATTGCAGGCGCAACAGGAGATCAGGCATGAGTGACCATCATCCAGGCGACCAGACCATACCTGGGGCACCGCTCCCGCCACTGGTAGACACTGATGCACTGACCTCCTATCTCGATCAGGCGCTCCCTGAGAGCAGGGGCTTCGCATTGACCGTGGAGCGGGTACGCGGCGGGCACTCCAACGAGACGTTCTTTATCACGCGTGGTCCCCACGAATGGGTGCTGCGCCGTCCGCCACGCGGTCCGCTGCTGCCTACGGCGCACGATGTCGCGCGCGAGCACCGGGTGCTATCGGCGCTGGTGAATACAGCCGTTCCCGTGCCCCATCCGATCCTGCTCTGCACAGACCCCAGCGTTATCGGCGCGCCGTTCTATCTGATGCGGCGAGTGCATGGCGTGGTGATTCGCGCCCAGTTGCCGCCCGCGTTCGCCAGCGATGAATCCGCACGGGCAGGCCTGGGATATGAGCTGATCGACCGGCTGGCTGACCTCCACGCTGTTGACTGGCAGGCAGTTGGCCTGGGCGACTTCGGCAAGCCCCAGGGCTACCTGGAGCGTCAGCTACGCCGCTGGACGGGCCAGCTTGAGGCGTCGCGCAATCGCCCGCTGCCCGACCTGGATGCCGTAACCGAGTGGCTCACCACACACCTGCCAGAGTCAGGATCAGCCACCATCGTCCACGGCGATTACCGGCTCGACAACGCCATGTACGCCCCTGAGCCGCCCGCGCGCATCCTGGCAATCTTCGACTGGGAAATGGCAACCATCGGCGATCCGCTCGCTGATCTTGGCTATCTGCTCTCGTTCTGGCAGGAGCCTGGCGATCAGGGTCTGGAGCTTGGCGATAGCGCCTGGCGCGTTACGGCCCAGCCAGGGTTCGCCACGCGCGCGCAACTGGTTGCCCGCTACGCGGAGCGCACCGGACGCCAGGTAGAGCATGTCGCATTCTATGTGGCGCTCGCCATCTGGAAGCTCGCCATCCTACTTGAAGGCAGCTACCGCCGCCACCTGGCGGGCACGACCGATGACCCATTCTTCGCTACCCTTGACCGCGGCGTTCCGGCGCTGGCACGTCGCGCCCTTGCCGTCTGCCACGGAGAGATACGATTTGACTGACGATAGGCTACCGTACGTTCCCAGGAGAAATTATGAGCGACGCCGTCTCTGATGTCGAACGAGCAGAAGGACCAGAAGGGCCACTCGAGCCAGATCCATTCATGAGCCCCAGACATGGCGGTGTCGAGCTGTATATCGTGCGCCACGCCGATGCGCTTCCCGATGCGAGCGAGGTCGTGTGGGGAGGATATGATGACCAGGCACTCAGCGCGCTCGGGCGTCAACAGGCCGAGGCGCTCGCAGCCCGCCTGAATGAGGTGCCGCTCGCGGCTGTCTACGCCAGCCCCATGGCCCGCGCGATCCAAACAGCAGTGCCGACAGCGGCAGCGCATCGGCTGGAGATTCAGCCCATCGAGGGTCTGCGCGAAGTGACCCTTGGGCCGCTGGGATCGGATGCGGTAGTGGCTGGGTCACCCGATGAGGTGTCGGCGATGCTGCGCGAGCGTCTGCGCGAGATTGCCGCGATTGCCATTCGTACGGGCCGCTGGGATAGTATCCCCGGCACAGAGCCATCGGCGCAACTCCGGGCCAGGCTTACCGCCACGATGGATCGTATCATTGCGGCGCATCCAGGAGAACGCGTGATGATTGTCAGTCATGCCGGAGCGATCAACGCTTATTTGGCGTCGCTGCTGGGCATCGCGCAGGACTACTTCTTTCCAACAGCCAATACCGCCATTTCGGTCATGCGCGCGCTGGGGGAGCGACGGATGCTCTTTTCGCTCAATGATATTGCCCACCTCGCCCAGGCGGGCCTGCTCACGCCACGAGAGTAGGATGAGACCGACGTCACGCCAGGCAGCCCTATTGGCCATCCATGTGACCGGCGCGTGTCATGAATTGCTCAGCGCGAGAATTGCCCAATAGATAGCTGCCGCGCCAGCGTCGTCGGCTGCGGCATCAACCACCACGCGCGCATTCACGAGCAGATCGTCATCACTACTCTTGATCAAATCGGCCAAACGGCGGGCGACCGGCAATTCATCGGTATCATCGTCATCATCGTCGTCGTTTGCGATGTACCACTCGCTGCGATGTTCAAGTGTCGCGCCTGCGACTGAAAGTGGACGCAGAAGCTCTGCCGTCGCGTCCAGCGCGTCGGCGATGCCGAGCCGTCCGGGGCGGTGACGCAACACGACATCCTCCACGCGTACCGCATCCGCTCGCGCCCGAACGCCTCGCTGCAACGTTGGAAGAACCTGATTCAGCCACGCGCCATCAGCGACAGTCAGACGCGCGAGAAAGACGCTCGCGTTGACCCGTCGCTCCTGGCTGGCGCCGCCATTCGCCGCTCCCGGCAACTGGCGATGTCTCCCCTGCCTCATGCGCACCCCCCAGATTCTCGGGTGCTCCTAGACACCCGCACCGCTCAGATGACTCCAGTATGCGAAGGCAATCAGTGACGTTGAGGCGGCTTCCCTCGTACATCTGTGCTCATCTCAGGTGATCGCCACCGCTGACGGTTCTCACGTTTGAGGGAAGACACGCCTCCGGTGAAGAACCCTCGTTCATGCTACCACGCGGCGTCCGCCCCTGCCAGCGGGCGCCATCCGAGCAAGCGGGCGACAATCACCCGAGCCTTCACATGTCATGTGTCATATATCGTAGAGGTGTCATACATGCGTTGCCTAATATATGATATACGTCGGAATTAGCGCCAGGTTTCTGCGATCAGTGAGGGAGGCCGCATGCTCTTTCTCTTCGATATCGATGGTACTTTATTACATGGAATGCCGCCTGCTCACCGGATGGCTCTATGTGAGGCTGCCGAGCAAATCTATGGTGTTTCTCTTGAACCAACCCACATCGGAAAGACTGCCGGCTTGACCGATAGCGTCATCGCACGCCGGATGCTGCTCGCGGCGGGCGTCGCGCCTGACGTATTGGCCAGCGGACTTCCAGCGTTTTACGAAGCAGCGGCAGATGCTTATGAGCGCCATGTGCCGGATGATCTCCGTCCGTATCTCACACCCCACGCGACCGAATCACTGACGTGGCTGCTTGAGCATCAGGCGATATTGGGCCTCGTCACGGGCAATATCGAGCGCGTCGCCTGGCGGAAGCTGGCCGCCGCTCGGCTGGACACGTATTTCTCGTTTGGCGCGTTCGGCAATGAGGCGGAATCACGAGACGAATTGCCGCCACGGGCCATCGTTCGCGCCGAACGACTCTATTCGCGTCGTTTCGCGCCACATGAGGTGTACGTCGTTGGCGATACTCCCGCCGACATCGCCTGTGGCGCCTCCTCGCAATTGCGCACCATCGCCGTCGCCACGGGACCAGAACACTCGCTCGCCGATCTGCTCGGCTGTCAGCCCGACTATGCCTTCCCCGATCTGAGCAGCCTGTATAGCCTGCCACTCTTCGGGCAACCAGGAGCAGACGGCCAGAGGAGATAGCCCCTTGAAGTCGCGTGGGCCGCTATGGTATCATGTTTGTGCTGTGTGGTTGAAACACGCAGCATGATCCCGGATCGTCTAATGGTAGGACAGCTGACTCTGGATCAGCCAGTCGTGGTTCGAATCCACGTCCGGGAGCCAGTACCAGATGTGGGAGTTGGGCATCGCTCGACTCCCATGTTTTGTTTCCTTCCTTGTATCCTGTATCCTACTTCGTATCCTTCCTCCCCCGCACGCGTGCCGCCACCAGCGCCGGTGAGAACTGCACTATTCTCAGGATTCCGCCTCGTCGTTCAGCCTGGCACGGTCCCAGGCGCCAGTACGTACAGACTGCGGCTGGAACCGCTCGCTCGTGGCTGCATGGCTGCGTGGGCTGGCACGATATCTTGCCTCTGGCACCAACATTGCAGCGGATTGGAGCCCTCAGATGAGGAGGTCTTGTGGACAACACGAACGAATCGCCTCCGCAGGAGTCGCTACCGCGCACAGCAGAGGGCAGCGAGCGAGGAGTGCTTGGGGCTGCGCCAGATCTATCTCATGCCGAGGAGCGGAAGGCTAAAGAACGAACGGCAATACCTGCCGCCGTCGTTCTGCAGGCAGTACGCACCGAAGGCTTATACGAGTTGCACCGCCCCGCACTCGCACTCGCATGGTCGGCGCTCGCGGCCGGCCTCTCAATGGGGTTCTCCCTCGTTGGCCAGGGACTTTTCTTTGCCCTCCTGCCCGCTACGCCCTGGCGTCCTCTCGTTACGAGTCTCGGCTATAGCCTGGGCTTCTTGATCGTCGTACTGGGCCGTCAGCAACTCTTTACGGAGAATACCCTCACTGTTATCGTGCCTCTTTTCGCGCAACCAAGCCTTGCCATGGTGGGCAAAGTGCTGCGCCTTTGGTTTGTTGTCCTGGCCTGCAATCTTCTGGGAGCGTTTCTCTTCGTGCGACTCGTCAGTTGGCCCGGTTTGTTTCCCTCTCAGATCACCACAGCTTTTGCCGAGATCGGACGCGAAGCGCTACACGGCTCCTTCGGCCTGGTAGTGCTCCGAGGCATTTTCGCAGGCTGGCTCATCGCGCTGATGGTCTGGCTATTGCCAGCAGCGGAGGCAGGACGCGTTCAGATCATCATCATTCTCACCTACATTGTTGCGCTCGGCCAGTTCGCTCATATCATCGCTGGATCCATTGACACGCTGTACCTTGTCAATTCTGGAGCACTTTCCTGGACCACTTTCGCCGGTAGCTTCTTCCTGCCAACGCTCCTCGGCAACAGCATCGGCGGAGTCGCGCTCGTCGCCCTCCTGAACTATGCACAGGTGGCCGCCCAGACGCCGAAACGCACTGGCTGATGACAAGGGACGCTGCCTCCGAGTGCATCTCCCTCGTCCTCCGCCTGTAGCGGCAGAAGACTATGGTGAGGCTGATCGCCGATACGCGCGACCATGACTTGCGGGCCGAACTGGCAGGACACATCGGAGCGGAACCTCAACGCACCCAGTTCGCCATCCGACGCCATCCGACGCCGTATGACGCCATGCATAGACGATGCGAAAATACACAGATTCTTGTATGGCTGAGTTGCTCACTTCCTTTCATCTGCTATCATACTGCTATCAGAAGCAACCATACTGATGCGACGTCACCCCTACAGCCAGCACTGGGTGCGGCTGTATCACGCTAGATTTCGTGGCACATCGGCGCTCCAAGTGGTGCGCTTGCAGGACGATGAGTGCGCGGACATGTAGATTGGAAGGGGGAAAGATGTGGCTAGGCCAACTCCGCCCCTGGAATCGGGGCAGGATGTTGCCGCTCCCCGGCGGGCGCGGCTCGTACCACAAGTGACCAGGCAGCGTGGTAGCCTGATCGGGCGACGTCTGGGTGACTATTATTTGCGCGAGCTTCTGGGCGCCGGAGGCATGGCCGATGTCTATCGAGGGTACGATCTTACCTTGCTGCGCAATGTAGCGGTCAAGGTTCTCGCCGGACCACTCACTGACGATGCCGAGTATGTCGAGCGCTTTCGCGCGGAGGCGCGCCGGGTAGGCGCCCTCCGGCATGCGCATCTCGTGCCGGTCTATCATGCTGGCGAGGAAACTGTTGACGGCCAGCGTCTACTCTACATCGTGATGCCGCTGCTGCACGAGTCGCTCGATGACGTGCTGGAACGCGAGGGCAAACTACCGCCTGCGAGAGCGGTCAAATTGGTGTTACAGATTGCCAATGGGCTGGAGGCGGCACACCAGCACGGCCTGATCCATCGCGACGTCAAGCCCGGAAATATCCTCCTCGACGCTGAAGGACAGGCGTTTCTTGCCGACTTCGGCCTCGCTCGCGAAGTTAGGCTCGCGGGTCACAAAATGACACAACAGCCCTGGGGAACGCCAGAATACATGGCCCCGGAGCAGTTGCAGAACGGAGCCATCGACCAGCGGGCAGATGTCTATGCGCTAGGCGTAGTGCTGTACGAATTGCTGACAGGTAAGCGCCCCTTCGAGGGGAATTCAGCATATCTGGTCGCGGCGCAGACTCTCAAAGGGCCGCTCAAACCACCCTCAACACACGAATCCGCCATTACTCCTGCGCTCGAACGTGTCGTGCTCAAGGCGCTGGCGCGCGAGCCTGATGGCAGATACCCCAACATGGCTGAGTTTGCGTTGGCGCTGCGCCGTGCGAGCAGCCACCAGCCTGAGCAGGATACTCGCTTCGCCGCACCAGTGACGATGCGGCTCCCAGAGCTTTTCTGGTCATCGCCGCACGAGGAAGTGCGCGCGAGCAGGCGGCGGAGCCTGAAATGGGTGCTGGGTTCCGTCGCGGCTGCCACCATCCTGGTTGCGGGTCTGGGAGGAACGCTCTCAGCACTACGGCATCCAGAGCAGCCCACGCATCCGAGCAGCGTACCCACCGTACCGCCCACGCACCCCAAAACACCTATCGTGCAGGTGAATCCGACGAGCGCGGGAGGCTTTCTCCCGGAGCCCAGCCTGGTTCCGGCCCCGGAAGCAACCGATACACCCTCTCGTCAGCCGTCGGCAACAGAGACCGCAGGACCCACTTCAACGCTGACGTTCGCGCCCACTCCGCTTGTGCTCACCCCAACAGCCTCAGACCCGAACAAGTGTGCGGCGACGCAAACCATCACGAACAATACCGGCAGTACTGTGGGATGGGCGTGGCAGAAGCCTGCCGTCGCTGGGTTTCACTTTGTCATCGATGGCGGGCCATCGGTTGGCTGGCCAACCACAACGACCAACACCGCACCCGGCGCGCGGAGCACGCTCAATGCGACAGCGGACTGTAAGCCACAGCCGGTATCCTACGCTATCCTGGTCAAGGATTCATTCGGAGGCCAGTACACGTTTGTCATGACGCTACAGTGACACCTGGCGCGCACACAAACATCTGGCGAGGCCATCTGATATCGAGGCAGATTGCATCCCTGCGAGAGGTCGCCCTTGGATACGTAGGGTGGGGCAGCAACGCAACGGCATGAGCGAGCATCCGGCGGTGCGGCAAAGAGTCATGTCGCCTCAAAGACTAGAACAGGCCGGTCGCTATCGCCTTTCAACGTGAGCATTTGCCCATACATCTCAAAGGTGTGTACGTTGTCCAGCGCCTTGAGATAGGACACCTCCTGGCTCATGATCGGACCAGCACAAGCTCTCGCGGTAACCCCGGTGAACTGGAGGTGAAGCTGGTCGCCTGAGACGGTGTACGAACCGGAGTAGTAATTGCAGCCGCTCGACCCAACATACGTGGCTCCACTTTGCTGAAATTGCAGCGTTATGGGGGCGGTTGGAACGAGTTGCTGAGTGGACCCGGCCAGCGTGAGTTGACGTAGCTTCCAGGAGGTGCCACTGAGCGTGGCACGGTGGACACAAGCGCCCAATGTGAGCAGGCAGACGAGCAACAATGCCCCGCAGACTCGACGATACCGCACCGAAATCACCTTTGTCCAAGAAGCGCGCCCATTCCGATCACGTCAAGATGGAACATGCATCAGTGTATGCGAGTTGTCAAGCGGGATTGCGCAGCGCGTCGCGTAGCATCGACGGATAGCATCGCTGGCAGCACGCTTCCACGGCTCGCGCGCCATCGTGAGTTAGGCGCCGAAACCAGCGACGTGGACCCATCACAGCGACGGAGTTGTAAGACAGAAGACAGGCGCCGCGATATTACGACATCTCACTGCGGATACACGCGCAGGTGTTCGGCGCATGGAGATGGAAGACGGTGATCTCAGGGCGACAGGAGAGCCGCACATACGGGCGGATCATGCCCACCCCACGATTGGTGTACTGGATCATATCGCCCACCTGATAGCGTCCAGACGGATACTTGCGCGCGTACAGTGGAACATGGAGCGGACCACCGAACGGCAGGGCAATCTGCCCACCGTGGGAGTGTCCGGAGATCTGTAGATCAAATCGTCCTGTTGCGGCGCTCTCATCAGCAAAGTCAGGCTCGTGCGCCAGCAAAATCGCGGCGCCTCCGGCTGGCAGTGCGCCCAGCACGTTGTCGAGCCGGTCGAGTCCCTCCCACACATCATCTACGCCCCCAATATGTAGCTCCGCAGACCCGCGACGCAGGGTTTGGACGGCATTTGCCAGTTCGCGTATTCCGCTGGCTTTGAGGATATCGCGCACCCCCTGCGCGTTCGACCAGTGATCGTGATTGCCCAACACTGCCACCGCCCCATCACGCGCTTTCAGCTTACTCAACCCAGATGTCAGGTCATGTGCGTGTCGTTCTGGGTGGCGCGTGACGAAGTCGCCCGTGAGAGCGACCAAATCGGCGGATTGCGTGTTGGTGAGCGCAATCACATCAGCCAGCCGCTCCGTATTCATCCAGTCTCCCATATGGATATCGCTGATCTGCGCGATACGGTAGCCACAGAACTCCGGAGCGAGCCGGGGCAGCACAAGCGAAATATGCGATACGTCAATCCACGCGGGCTCAACGAGCGTCGTGTAAGCGGTGCCAGCCAACGCCGTCAGGCTCAGGCTGATACCGTACCGAAGCAATCGTCGTCGAGACACCCGTCGCTGCTCCATAGTCTTTCACCCGTTCCTTCATCCCAGCATCCATCCCAGCACATTCCGCACATCAGGCAGATCGATTGCGCATCTGAGCCATCGTTGGGCGCGACGATATGCACTCCCTCGCGCTTGCCCGGCTATGACTGGCTATCGCATATCGATTCAATCAACAGGACGATGCGGCAGACACATCCTAAGATCACTATAGGCAAGATATCGTTGCCATGCTCATCGCGCCAGCACAATGGTGAACTATCAAGGAGGGGCTCATGGCGAGAAGAATACGTGTCGTGGCAAGTCGCATCGTTGATGCTCCAATCGAGGCCGTCTACCAGTTTTTGCGGGATTACCAGGTGAAGCATCCAAGCATCCTGCCGTCAGAGTCATTTATCGGCTATCGGGTAGAAGAGGGTGGCACAGGCGCTGGCACCGTGACCAGCTTTCGCATGCGTGCGGGTGGCCGCGAACGTCCCTATCGGTTGCGCGTTAGCGAGCCGGAGCCCGGGCGAGTTTTGCGGGAGCAAGATATGGATTCTTCGTTGGTCACGCGATTCATCCTGACGGCCATGGACGGCAACACGCGTACCAATGTCAGCATCATCACACAGTGGCAGGGCGGCAGCGGCATCGGCGGATTCTTCGAGCGCACCTTCGCGCCGAGGGCCACGCGGGGAGTCTACAACCGCGAGCTTGACCGCCTCGCGGCGGCGGTGAAAGCGCGCTAGATCGCGGCAGATCTTCACTCGGCCTGCCTGGATAGCTGTTAGCGATCTGGCGGGCAACCGTGCGGCCAGGGGCACGCCGCCCCTGGCCCGCAAAGCCTGCCTGAGCCTGCTCCCCTGGAGCGCAGTGGCCATCACCGTGCGAGCGATTATTCCGCCTGTGCTCCCTCCGTATGTGAGGCACGCTCGCCAGAACCTCGGTTTTCTGGCGTTCGCGCAATCGTGGACAGGCGGCGTACACCCCATGCCCGTATCCTGGAGAACCGCCAGAACACGTGACGCCGCACTGGCCGTTCGCGCTGTTGCATACGCTCCAGGCGATACAGAGCGGCACTCGTGCGCTCGTCCTCCTTGATGCTCGCGACCTCGTGAGGGGTCGCTGGCAGAAGGCGACTTCCATGCCATACCCAATATTCGATATCATGGTCACCTTCCCAGGGATCAGGATACGACGCGCCGGTCATTGCGCTGGCAACGTCCATATCTTCATCCAACTCATCCGGCTGGTTCTCCCAACGATTCCATGTGTTCATAGGGCTACACCACGTTTCTCCTCAATCGCGCTCTCCGCGCGAGGCTAGCGTCCGACTATTGGGAAAGGTGATAGGGCAGGTTCGTCACAGCAACGCCGCGCTGCGCATAGAGCGCCAGCTTCAGCCACAACGCCGTCTGATTGTGGAGGAGATATTCCCACCAGTGGGCGGGGACGAATTCGGGCAACACCACTGTCACGATCGAACTGGCGTTGGCCTCGCGCACAGCCTCCACGTAACGTACAAGCGGAGATATCAGCGAGCGATAGGGCGATTGGATGACTACGAGCCGTGGAATGGAAGCCAGGGAAGAGGGAGCAAGGGTATGAGAGATATCCGTATGCCGGGCCGCTTCTCTTCCAGAAGGATGTCCGCTGAGATCGCTGTCTCGGTTTCCGTCTTCCTCATTCGCCTCGGCGCTCTTGTCCGTTATCCACCTGGCCCACTCACTGCGAAACTGCGCCTCGTCCTCGGCATCAGCCGCAACATGCACGACGATTACGTTTCGCGGCGCCAGCATCTCGGCGTATACAACGCTGCGTAGCGCCACGCGGTCTGGATAAGCAACGGGAACGAGCACAATCGTCTGGAGGTCCGCTAGCGCCTGCACGCTCATTCCACTCACCTGCTCGCGCACGCGCCGATAGTGGCCGGCGACAGAGCGAAACAGCAACACGAGCAGGGGAACCAGGATAACGACGATCCATGCCCCACGATCGAATTTGGTTGCGATAATGATGGCGGCGACGACGCCCGTGGTAGCGGCGCCTACGGCATTGATCACCATCGAGCGACGCCAGCCCGTTCCCGCGTGGTCTCGTAACCGCCACCAATGCACCACCATCCCGGTTTGCGACAGCGTGAACGCAGTGAAGACGCCCAGCGCATACAGGTTGATTAGTGCCTCTGTACTCCCCTTGAAGACGACCAGGAGCACCATCGAGAGCGCCCCCAAGACGATGATGCCGACCGAGAAGGCAAGCCTATCACCGCGATGGGCAAAGAAATGAGGCAAAAAGCCATCGCGCGCCAGGATTGAGGAGAGCCGCGGAAAGTCGGCAAAGCTCGTGTTGGCCGCCAAGACGAGAATGATGAGCGTCGCAACCTGGACAACGTAATACATAAATCCCAATGCGCTATAGCCTTTGAAGAAGATTAAGCTGGCGATTTGCGCGTCGAGCGTCGGCTGTTGATTGGCGTAGGGTACGAGCCCGAAGCGCCAGGCGAGATAGGAGGTGCCAATGTATAGTGTCGCGAGAATGGCGACCATCCACAGTAACGTGCGCCCGGCATTTCGTGACTCTGGTGGCTTGAAAGCGGGAATTCCATTGGAGATGGCCTCGGTTCCGGTCATGGCAACGCAGCCGGCGGCGAATGAGGTCAGAATGAGCAGCAGCCCGAGGCGCTCGTGCAGATTCTCCCAGCCGTGCTGAGCTGGTGCAGCCGTGGGCGATACGGCGGCGAGCAGGCCCCCATGCGTAGCAGCGTACAAGACGCCGGCGAAAATCATGAAGAGGAACGAGCCGATGAAGACATACGTCGGTGCGGCAAAGATCGTACCGGACTCGCGCACCCCGCGCAAGTTGACCAGAAGGATAAACAGGATGCAAAGGATGCCTAGGGGTACATCGTATGGCGCGAGTGGCGTCACGACAGAGACGATTGCGTCAATGCCCGAGGAGACCGAGACCGAGACTGTCAAGACGTAGTCAATCAGCAGTGCGCCAGCGGCAATCAGTCCTGGCAGGTCACCGAGATTATCGCGTGCGACAATGTAGGAGCCGCCTCCAGTTGGATAGGCATGGATTGTCTGGAAGTACGAGGTGCCCACGATGATCATGAGCGCGACGATCGCGATGGCAATGAGTGGATTGATCGCCAGCGCACCACTGCCCGCCACAATGAGTACGCCGAGCGAGGCCTCCGTGGCGTAAGCGACGGAGGAGATGGCATCCGAGGAGAGCACCGCCAGGGCCTTGACCTTGGTAAGTCGCTCATGAACGGCCGCTGCATTAGGCAGTCGCTGCCCAATCAGCACGCGCTTGACGCGCTCGGCAACCCGGCCGGTAGGAGATCGCGGCTGAGTAGCGACTGGGGTTGCTTCGATTGTGTCGGGACCGTGAGCATGAAACGGGCGCACGGGAGGAACATGAACACGCATGCGCACGTACTTCGCGCCAAGCTGTGAGCCGCGCACGACAGTCTTCGACTCGACATCCACCAGTTCGCCCGGCAGGTGAACTCTGCGCTCAGTTCGTTGCCGGACCATACCAGACGCGGCTCCGCCGTCACCGTTACGCCCGGTCACGAACTCGTCAGGCACTGCCGGAGCCAGCGGCTTCTTTCCCATCGC
The DNA here is from genome assembly GCA_036378295.1 of Ktedonobacterales bacterium. Classification (GTDB taxonomy): domain Bacteria; phylum Chloroflexota; class Ktedonobacteria; order Ktedonobacterales; family JADMIN01; genus DAHUXT01. Next base: position 648 of record DASUWS010000153.1, on the reverse strand, counting down.
CAACTCCAGCAGTTCATCGTTGACACGATCATCCCCGTTATCACCAATCGATTGCATCTCGCCCTCAGCTCCAGATTTTCCCGCGCTATCTGTTCGCTCACACAGCAAGCCACCATCTACAGCGATGCCCCTGATTCCGGCCAGTGGCGATGCACCGCGAGCAAGCGCGGAAGCGCGCCGCCACCAATGCCAGATGCGAGCGAGACATACGTGCGTGTGTGCGCAGGTGCTCTTACCACCTCAGAGCGTATGACAACCGGCGTAAGGGAGATGGAAAGGTCGAGGGGCAGAAGTATCAAGGTTTCGTAAAGATTGGGGGAAATGGGGAAAAATGGAGCATGAGGGTAATCCCGTGCTGTTGCTGAATGGTATCAGTCGGCGCTACGCAGGCGGTAGCCAATGCCCGGCTCAGTGAGGAGGTAGCGCGGGCGGGACGGGTCTGGCTCCAGCTTGCGCCGCAGTTGGTTGATGAAGACCCGCAGGTAATGCGCCTCGGTCTCGTACGCCGGTCCCCAGACCGCCCGCAGCAACACCCGATGCGTCACCACCCGGTCGACATTCATCGCCAGATACTTGAGCACCTCGTACTCCGTCGGCGTCAGATGCACCTCACGCCCCTCCACGCTCACCACCCGCCGCTCGAAGTCG
>DASUWS010000152.1:0-11855 GCA_036378295.1 Ktedonobacterales bacterium | reverse complement strand
TACTTGCCGTTGGCGTCGGTCTTCAGCGAGAAGGTGTAGCCCTTGCCATTAGCCTGGACCTGCACGCCGCGCAGCGGAGCCGTATTGCCCTTACAGTCGGTCCCCGTCGCCGTGCCAGTGATCTTGCCCCAACCTTTCGGCGGGGTCACCGTCATGGTGACGTTGACGGGGTTGATTGAGTATGGCGTATTGGCCGATACGCCGAGTTGCGCGGTGTAGGTGCCCGGCTGAGTCACCGAGGCGTCCGTGGTGGCCGCGAGCGTGATGTTTACAGTGACACTCTGGCCAGGCTGCAACGTCGCCGTGGTCGGGGCTTCGCTGAGCCATGGGACATCGGTCGTGCCACACTGGTCGAGGCCAGACAGCGCTTCGGATTCTGGCGTCGGGCTAAATCCGCCGGAGGAACCGCCGACCTTGTAGAACCCACACGCACCGGCTGCGCGGTAGCGCGGGAACTGCGCGTTCGGCAACGCCGCCCAGCTATCTGTTGACGGGTCGTAAGCGTATCCCTGGTTAGTGATGGTGCTGAAGCCGTTGGTCACACCACCGCTCACCAGGAGGAGACCGTTTGCCGCGCCAGAGGCCGACGCCCACAGGTCGATTGGCATGTCGGCGATTGCGCTCCAGCTATCGGCACCCGGATCATAGGCGAAACCATTCTTGAAGGTGGCAGCGCCATCGGTACCACCAGCGCAGTACACCTTCCCGTCGATTCCACCGCAAGACTCCCACGAGTCTCCATGCGGGTATGCCGCTACGGTCGACCAGCTATCAGCAGCCGGATCATAGACGACGGCCGTCGAAGAGACCGTGCAGAATCCATCCGCGCAGCCGGCGACAAAATACATCTTGCCATCGGCCACGGCAACTCCGGGTGCCGCCGTTGGATGCGGATTCGGGGATACCGTGCTCCACGTGTTGCTGGCCGGGTCGTACACGTCGGTTCGTGCGACTGGATTACCGGATGTATCCCAGCCGCCCGTCACATACAGCTTCCCGTTCACTGCCGCCACGCCCGGCTTCTCCCGCGCCACTGGCATGTCGGCAATCGCGGACCACGTCCCAGCACCTGGATCGTAGACGTAGCCCTTGGCGGTGGTGTTGAAGGTGCTATCAAAGCCACCCACAGAGTAGAGTTTGCCATCAATGTAGGCGGCGCTGTTATCCATGATCCCGACGGGATATGGAGCAAGCGTCGACCACGAAGGATCGCGCGGCGATCCCGCTGTTACTCCTGGGATGTCGTCTTTCTGACCCGCAGCCCAGCCAGGCGAGAACCCACCATCCTCTTCACCGTGGATGAGCCGTAGCGGCGCACCCTGTGCGGTGAGAATCTGGAATGCGCCACTTCGCTCGGAGAGCTTCACATCCGCTGGCGCAGTGCCCGTATTGCTGAGCGTCACTGATGCGGTTGAGGTATTCCCAAGCACCTGGGAAACCGAGACCGACTGCGGATTGATCGACACAAGACCAGCCTTGAGGCTGAAGTCGGCGCGCGTTGAGCCATTCGCCGCCACATTCACCGTCTGGGTGGACGGCTGGTAAACGCCCTTGGCCGCGCTGAACGGGTGCGAACCTGTCAGCGTGGAGAACATCCAGTAGTAGCCGTCGCCGACATTTGGATCATCCGGCGTGGCCGCTGTGGTGGTCTTCTCCGCGGGCTTGTCAACGCTGGTCACGGTGGCGCCGTTGATGCCATCGTTCGTGTTGGCATCGGAGACGGTCCCAACCACCAGGCCGCCAGGGATCGGCGAGCACGTCCGGTTCAGCACCGAGACGTCATCAACCATCCACCAGAAGCCCCATGTAGCGACGAAGTGGAACCGTACCTGGACGTTGGAGGAGAAGGCAGCCTGTGGGATGGCAACCTCTTCAAGGTCTGGGCCGCGCACGCTGTCGCTCGCATGGTGCCAGACATTGCTCCACGTCGCACCGCCATCGGTGCTGACGTCTACATCGCCAGTCTGTGTTGGATAGCCGAAGTAGTCGTTGTGGAACCGCAGGATCGGGCTGGACACGCCGGACAGGTCAACGACCGGAGAGATCAGCGAGGTATCCTGATGGTTACCAGGGCCGTAGAAATCGGAGTTGATGTCGGCGAAGTTCCCCTGTCCGCCGGTCAGGTTGCCGTGGTTTTCGGGATCGCCGATCTGCCACGCATGCCCCTGGCCTACATTGTCTACAACAGTCCAGTCAGACGGCATGGTCGAGCCATCAAACGGCTGGTTGAGCACGGGGGTGCCATAGGTGAACTGGTAGCCTGGCGCAGAACACGACGCCTGAATCGGGATGGCGACATCATGCGTGACATCGCTGCTGCCGATCGTCAGCGTGTCGCTCACGACCAGATACCCAGGCAAGGTCGCGGTGAACGTCACTGAGTACGTGTGGTTTGCCGGCAGATCAACACTGTAATGGCCTGTCGCGGGATTCGTGTAGATTGGGCCACCAGGCCGGCCATTGATGTCGATCCGGGCATAGAGCGGCCAGCCGTGGCCAGACCCATCGGTCACTGTGCCATTCACATGAACCGACGGTGCTGGATCAAGCGCGGCATTGACCGTAACGTTGCTGCCGTCGGCTACCTGAACGCCGGTCACCGTCTTGGTGGTATACCCAAAGGCGGAGAACGTCAGGTCGTACGTACCCACTGGCAGGGTCATCGTGTAGTGGCCCTGGTCATCGGTCGTGGTGCTGACGGCTGTCGTGCTGACAGTAGCCCCGGCGATGGGCTGGCTATTGCTGGAATCGGTCACCGTCCCGCTGATGGTCCCATGCGGACCAGCCGTGCAGGAGGGGAACTTGAAAGACCCGATACGAGTGTGCCAGTCCGCGCTGCTGGTCGTCTGCATGTATTCGCTGGTGAACCAGAACGTACAGCCGTCGGTAGGATCCACCTGTATCGCGCTGTAGTCGCCCCAGCGTGAGGCGGGATGGGTTTGTGAGCCTCCGCCCGCGATCAGCGTCGTCTCGCCCTGGGAAAGCTCACCGGCGGGATCGCCAGCCAGCCGCCCTGCCACGCGGATTGAAGGGTAGGTGCTTGAGCTCGAAACCGAGAAGCCTATAGCAATGTCGCCCGACGCATCGAGCGCCGCGCTCCCCATCCAGCGGTTATCCGAGTCTGGAGCATAGGTGCCTTGTTGAGCGAGCGCCCATCCCGTCCCGGAGTTGTTCAGTTCATACCACCGGATGCCCGCCTGGTCATTGCCATTGACGTCCACACTGTGGTTGAGGACGATGGCCTGATGGTCACCGAAGTTGCGATAGGATGCGCGGTACATCAGCCTGTCGGCCAATGTATCCAGGCCAACCGAGGTGCCTGGCTGCGGGATGCAGCTGCGCGAGTAGTTGCAGAGGTTGGAGTCGAACGGCGCGGTCTCGAAGTACCGGTCGGGCGCTCCGTTGACGCCGAAGGTGGAGTTTGCCGGGTTGGACCAATCAACGTGGTAGTCCCACATCAGGATACGGTCGGTCGGCGAGAAGCCCCAGGCATCGTCGTCGAACATGAGGAAGGGGTCCGGCGCTCCTGCCGGCGGGTTGAAACCCAGAGCCTGGCCCTCAGCATCGCTGGGGAGCAGACTGCCATAGATACCGCTCGAATCGCCAATGTGGAAATAGATCGAGCTGGCATCCTGGCCTGCGAGCATCTTCGCGCGCTCGAACGCGACAACGCCCACGCCACTGAACGAGGCGCCATTGGCGAACTCGTTGGCGCTCATGTAGTAGGCGTCGGGCCACACACCAAACTTCGGATAGTCGTTCAGCGTCGTCGCGCTATACAGGAAATCATAGCGATACCAGGCCCCGGTGGGATCTCCGGTCTGTGAAATCGCGATACACTCGTGGTACCCTTGAGTGCCACCAGGATATGCGAGCTGGCTCATGAACCAGCGATCCGCGGCCTCGTCGTACAGTGTGACCGGATCTCCGCCATTGAAGGTTTCGCACGGGCCACCAAATCCCTGCCAGAGGGTCGTGTTGGCAACGGGCCCGTAGAGCAGGTTCCCCTGCTTATCCCAGATGGCGAAGCTGAGATTGATCATCTGCACGTAGTTGTTCGGACCTACGTCACCCTGGGTATCTGGGGGGAGAACACCGTTGACATTCCCGACGCCCTCGAAGTTCTGACCAAAACTGGGCATCGAGTTGGTCACAACGTTCGACTGCACATTTGCGCTGCCTGCCTTGGCCGATGAATTCAACTTGCCATGCGGCACCGCGTACACCGGCACCGTTTTGGTGTCTTTGTTCGCCTGCTTCGACCGCACTGGCTTCATCGTCTTGAGCGCTGGCGTCGTGTCGTGCTTCAGGGCCTGGCGCACCGTCGGCTTGAGCGTCTTTGCCTGCGAGGTGGCAGGCATCGTCTTGGTGCTGACATTGGAGGATGCGGCCAGCAACGGAGACGAGGTCAATAGGCTCATGACGAGCGCAAGGGTGATAGATAGCCCTACGACAGGCATCCGCCGGATTCCCGTGCGTCTACCCGACTTTAACCATCCACGCACTTCGGTTACCTCTTTCTACACCCATCATCACTAGACTTGAGATTTTGTAGAGAGACAATCCGACGGGCAACTCACCCGCTCTCCCACGAGCGAGCACCCAGGATGGCGACGGAACCTCCTCTCAGAGGTGGCGCGATGGAAGCGCAAGCAGATACCAGCTGTTGTGACAGTGCATCGAGGGGTGGCTCACACACTGAACGTGGACGCGCGCCTGAATGCTCACCGAGGTATTGCTTAACAAGACTCCCGTCTGCCCCACTCCACACCGCCCGCCTGTGCCACACGAACCCTCACATCATTGCTTGGGGTCCAGCGCGGAAGGCGACGAGGACACTGAAAAATCGACAGTCCGACTGCGCCTGCTATACTAGCGATACTGAGCAGACAGAACAAGGTATTCTGGCGGCCTGTTGTAGCCACTGACAGCAAGCGGACATAAGCGAAGGGAAATCGTTCTCGCGGCCTGTTGTAGCCACTGACAGCAAGCGGACACAAGCAAGGGGAATCATCCTGGCGTCTGCGGCGTTAACCTAGGTATCAGAGTAGTTGTGGAGGTGTAGGTACGAAAGGGTAATGCGCTCACGATCTGAGGGAGTGAGGTGGCAGCATTGCTGGAATTACTCGGCATTAGCGACCAAGAGGAACGTGTGTATCGGACGTTGCTGCGAGATCCGGAAGCGGACCTCGAGGAACTGGCTCTCGCGGCCGATGTCAGCCCGACCCACCTGCGCGTGCTCTTCCTGGCTCTGGAGATGAAGGGATTGATCAGCCACTCCACCGGCAGTAGCTCTGGCTATCAGCCCGTCTTTCCCGACATGGCGGTCGAGGGGTTGATACAGCGCCGCCAGGAAGAGCTCGAAATGATTCGGACGTATCTCCCCCAATTGCGCAGGGAGTATCACAGCCTTGTGGGCCGGGGAAATCCGATGGAATTCGTTGAAGTCGTAAGTGGACGAAATGCTGTAGCGAGCCGATTCAGCCAGCTTCAGGAGAATGCCACCGAGGCGATTCTCGTCTTTGACAAGCCCCCCTATACAGTACCTGACACTGTGGACGCCAATGCCCTCAACCAGATGGAGATCCAGCGACTCAGCGAGGATATCCAGTATCGGGCCATTTACAGCGAAGATGCGGTAGCCGTTCCGGGGCGCGTGCAGGCGATCCGCGAATATGTGAAAGCGGGCGAGATCGCGCGGGTGGTCCCGGAGTTGCCTATGAAGCTTGCGATCGCTGATCGCCGCCTGGCACTCATGCCGCTCATCGTACATTCCCCCGACCCCGATGTGCCATTACAAGTGGAAAGCGCTATCATGGTGCATCAGTCATCACTCCTCGATGCGCTTGTGACCTTGTTCGAAATGCTCTGGGAGCGCGCGCTCCCACTGCCATTCTCAACGGACGACAGGAAAGATCTCGGGGCGGAAGCGGATGAAGAAGACCGGGAGGGGCTTCTGGCACTGCTGGCATCTGGACTGACAGATGAGGTGATTGCCCGTCAACTGGGGATCAGCATCCGAACCGTCCGCAGGCGAATCAGACGACTGATGGATGATCTCGGCGCGGTCAGTCGCTTCCAGGCCGGAATTCAGGCGGCGAAACGTGGGTGGCTCTGAGGCCAGCTTCACAGCCTGATTCATCCAGACGGATCTCTTGAACGGAGGCGAATGGCCTCGCCCACCGAAACTTTACGCCAACGACTCGGCAATTATACCTATGAATACTACTCCTATTCTCTTACGCGAAATGAGCTCATTTCCTACATTGTGACGCGGCAATACTCCTCGCCGCTCACCAGTGCCTCGATACATCACACAACATCACACCGGAACCGAAGCGAGGAATCGCAACCCTCCACCTGCGAATGACTCTCTCCTGTAGCCGCACGGTCATAGGCTAGCTCTCGCTGCATGCCGCCTGGCGCTACCGGGTACGCGCTCCGTGCGCTGTATCGTGGAGGGCGCACCCGGTCCGCTCGTGGCTACACCGCTGCCCAGCCCGCATCGGCAGGGATAATCGCACCGCTGATGCGGTGGGCATCATCCGAAGCAAGAAAGGCCGCTAGTCCGGCAATATCGGACGGTTGCAGATAGGCTGGGGCGAGCGCGGCAAATGCTTGGGCACGCTCCGAGCCAGCGGCGTCCATCCGCTCGGCGGGCATCGTTTCCTGGATGTGCGTCATCGTTGCGCCCGGACAGATGGCATTGCAGCGAATGTTCTTCGTCGCGTACATCCATGCCGTGTTGCGCGTGAGACCCACGAGCGCATGCTTGGCCGCAGTGTAGGCCGCGCCCGCCGCTCCACCATGGATTCCGGCGGTCGAGGCGATATTTATGATGGAGCCGCCACCCTGCGCCAGCATATGCTGAACAGCCCGGCGACTCGTAAACATCGGACCATCGAGGTTGATGCGCAGGACACGGCGCCAGATGTCGTCGGATAGCTCGCCCACGCCCTGCATGTAATCCATCACGCCAGCATTGTTACAGAGCACATCCAGCCGCCCATAGCTGCTTAGCGCACGCTCGATGAGGCTTTCCGCCGTCGCCTGGTCTCCAATGTCCCCCTGTACGCCGACGATCTTGCCACCGCTTTTCTCAATGTTCGCCACGGCCTCTTCGAGCCGCTGCGCGTTCCAGTCGCTGGCGACGATGCTCGCGCCCTCCGCTGCGAAACGGGTAGCAATTGCCAGCCCAATGCCGGAGGCCGCCCCGGTGACCACCGCCACTTTTCCTTCGAGTTGCATGCTGTCCTCCCTGGGAGCAGCCGTTTGCTCCGTGCCGTGTATCATTTCTGCCTGAGATACGCGACATGCCTGAGATACGCGAGATACATGAGATGCTGCGGATGCTGTGCGGCTGCCGTCCTCAGGTATCGTGCCACGGGACTATCACAAGTGCGTCTCAGTGCTAACACCCCTCCCCACTCGCGCGCATTCTCCACTAATCCTAGTAATCAGGTTTCTGCTCTTTCGCCAACTTCGCCGCCCACATCATCAGGGTGCACGCGAATACCAGCGCCAGTGCGACAACGATCTGATCTTCTCATATCCCCGACTCGCTGAGTGCCTTACCACGTCCATCACTGAGGTCGGGATTGAGTTCAGGCGGGCGCATTCTCCGTAGCGCGATGACACCAAGGGCGATATAGATGAGCGCCTCGACGGCGGTGTCTGTGACCGCGCCAGAACTCGGGGCGTAGGTGATGCGCGTGCCATTGAGGACCAGAAACGCGACAAAGTCCGTCAATCCATGGATGACGATCAACGGCAGGATGCTTTGGGTGCGCAGGGCTACGGCAGCGAAAAGGAAGCCGAGGGCCATTGCTGAGGCCACTTGTACCAGCGTCGCGGCCAGATTCTGTCCTTCGATGAGATGCAATAGGTGCAAGCCACCAAACAGAAAGGAGGAGATGATAGCCGCCAACCAGGGCCCTTTCACCAGGAGAGCGCGCAACATCATTCCACGAAAATAGGCTTCTTCGATAAAGCCTACCAACATCGCAAGAATGAAGAAGAGTAGGGCATTACCGCGGCCAGGCACGATATCCCACCCCGCCAAGACAGTATTCGCATCGTTAATCAGGACAAAACACGGCGCCAAAAGGCACAAGAGGGCCGGCGAATACCGGGGGGCGCGAAATCCGGAGACACGCCACCATCGGAAACGGCTGAGCAAGAATACAGCAGCTAGACCCAGCAGACATTCACCAATGAGGCTGACTGCGAGTGCAGGCCAAAGCCAGATTGCTCCAATTGTGAACGTGATAGGGCGTACCCCGAGGCAAATGAGCAGAAGCATGCCGACAAACAGCAGTGGCCGACGCTGGGGAAAGCTTTGCGGCATAGAGATACCTTCCTGCTATTCATACGGTTTCACACTGCTGGCTGATTATAGCAGAGATGCGGCGAAAACCGCGTTCTCACCTTGCCCGTATCGGCGAAGGCACGCTGGCTGACAGCGAGTCGCATGTGTCGGGGACACCCCTCCCCACTCGCGTGCTTTTCCGCCATCGCAGCCCCTCTGGACTGGCCCATAATGGGTATCGGTTTGACGGTCGCCAGCCATCGCTCCTATACTGCCTGCCGCTACTGGATGCGCGCCATCTCCGAGGAAAGGCGTGGGGCGTATGTGGTGCAAGGGAGGCAGTCAATGGTTTTTCGTCGCAAGCAGGCCGACGACGAGCGCGAGCGCCCGCCGATTTCGCCAATGGTCGTTGATGTCGTTGCGCCCGCTGATCTGACACCGGTCGGCGAATGGGCCGATGGTGGCGCGATTCCCGCACGCCCGATACCACCCGGCCCGACATCATCGCTCTTCGCGGGCGTCTGCCGCTACTTCCATGACTGCTTCGCCGCGGATTCACGTGGCGGCACGCTTACCAATGTCCTCGACAAGAATCAAGCGGAGTATCTGGTCTTTGCCGACGGCATCGAGCCACTGGCCACCGGGCAGCTTGACCGGCTGGAGGTGCCGCTGAGCATCGGCGTCACCGCGCAAAACGCCGCCGATGTCAACCGACGCGAGAAGTTTCTCATCTGGGGCTCGATCTTTCTGGTCGGGCGCGGGCGCCCAGAGAATGCGCGCCGTAAGGGTGAGGTATTCTGCGCTCCGCTGCTCTACTGGCCCGCACGCATCGAGCAGGAAGGCTCCCTGGCATACCTGAGCATCGACCTGGAGGAGCAGCACATCAACTTCCCGCTGCTTGCGTCGCTGATCGATGCCGAGAACGACGAGCAGGCGCAGGCCTATGCCGAAGCGATACTGGCCCAGGTGCCCAGCGCGCCCTTCGAGAGCGCGGCCATCCGCGAGTTTGCGGCGGTCGTGGCGGAGCTTATTCCCGATCTGCGCACTGATGACCTGCAGGCCTGGCCGGAGCTCCAGACCGAAGCGGCGCTGCGCGATCTGCAGGGTAGCCCGGTGCAGCTCCTCTGCGCCTCGGCTATGGCGCTCGTGCGGCGGCCACAGGAGGCGCGCGGCGTCTTGACCGAGCTTCAGATGATGAGCAGCCAGGGCGATCTGTCGGCTCCACTCGCCGCCATCTTTACCGACGCCGCTCGTGCCGAGCGAGCGCCCATCACTGGATTGCTGCCCGAAGTGGAGATCGAGCGCCCTATCCTCAGCGGTGCGGAACTCAGCAACGCCCAGACGCGCGTGTTGCGCCAGGCCGAGCGGCGCCCACTGACACTGGTGATCGGCCCGCCAGGAACCGGAAAGTCGTTCACCATCGCCCAGATCGTGCTCGATGCCGTGGCACGTGGGCAGACGGTGTTGCTCTCGTCCAAGATGAACAAGGCGGTGGATGTCGTCGTCGAGAAGCTGCAGCCGCATCTAGGCAGCCTGACGGTCATCCTGCGCGGTGGGGACCGGCGCTATCGCGACGAGTTGAAGAAGTTCCTTGATAACCTCTTCGATGGCACGGGCGCGCCGCCACGTCCGCGCCCTGGCGAGATCGAGATGCTGGAAGACCGCCTGCGCGCCGCCGATGAAGAGTTGGCGCAGCTCGACACCGAGATTCGTTTCCTGCTGGAGACCGAGTCGCGCTGGACACAGCATGTCGCTGCCTTGCGGCGTATTCACGCGCCAGTCTATAACGAAGCCGCCGCTGCCGCGCTTGGGCCGGATGCGCTGGAGCAGGCATACGAAGAGATTCATCGCGATACCGGCAAGCTCCCGGTTGTCAGTTGGATGGCGGGTCGCAAGCGCGATCAGGCCGCCAGCGACATTGCCTCGCGGATTGGCCTGGCGGAAAGTGATCTACCCCGCCTGGAGGCGGTGCTCCGGCGCGAGCAGCTTCGGGCCGGGCTGGCGCAGGCCGAGCGTACCCTGCTCTCGCGTGACGACGTGAATGCGCTGCTGACGCGACATGCGCGGATACGGGCGGATCGTGGAGCGCTGGTGGGCGAGCTGCTTGCGGCGCGTCGACGCGAGGCACTGGCCGAGGCATTGCGGCTCAACCGGCGCACGCTCTCGCTCTTCAAGACGGCACTGGAGGCCCGCAGTACCGCCGAGCAGGATAAAATCTTTGCCGAGCTGGATTTCTCCGCGCTGCTCAACACATTCCCCATCTGGGCGACGACCAACCCCCACGTTGCGGAGATGCTGCCGCTGGACCGCGAGATGTTCGACCTCGTCATTGTGGACGAGGCGTCGCAGTGTGACGTTTCCAGCGCGCTGCCGCTGCTCTACCGGGGCAAGCGAGCCATCGTCTGTGGCGACCCCAAGCAGCTACGCCACCTCTCGTTCCTGCGCGAAGATCGCCAGGCGGCGCTTGCCTCGCAGCATGGCCTCTCGGCCAGCCAGCGGTCGCAGTGGAACTATCGGACACATAGCCTGCTCGATGTCGTGAACGGCGCATTGCCATCGCAGGACGATGTGGTGCTACTGGACGAGCACTATCGCAGCCTGCCCCAGATCATCGAGTTCAGCAACCGCCGCTTCTATGGCCATGCGCTGCGTGTGATGACGCGCCGCCCCGATACGCTGGGAACACGAAGCGTCGAGATGCGCAAGGTCAACGGCAAGCGCGTCAAAGAAGGCTATAACCCGCAGGAGGCCGAGGCGATCCTCAAAGAGATCAACAATATCGCCAAAGCCGAGGCGAAGCTGCCCCCCAACGAGCGCTCGACCATCGGCGTGCTCTCGCCGTACCGCGATCAGGTGAACTACCTGACGCGCATGATGGCACAGAAGCTCAAATCGAAGATTCTTCAAGATCACGATATCGCCATCGGCACGGCGCATACCTATCAGGGCGACGAGCGCGACGTCATGTTGCTCAGCTTCTGCGCCGATCCAACATCGCATCGCAGCACCGTTACCTTCATGAACAACGACAATCTCTTCAATGTCGCGGTGACGCGTGCCCGCCGCCGCCAGGTGATTTTCACCGGACTCGATGCGCGCCATCTGCCGTCCGAACATCTGCTGGGGCAATATCTCGACTACGCCTCGGAGTGTCTGGACGCAGACAAGCCAGAGGACCATAGCTCCGGCGGCACCGCTTTCCAGCGCGAGGTTGGCCAGGCATTGCGCCAACGCGGCGGCTATGCGGTCTATCTCGGCTACCCTGTCGCCGGGTTTGCGGTGGATGTCGTCGCGCAGTATGGCGGGCGGGCGCTGGCTATCGCCTGCGACGGTGACCCGGAGCATCATGCTCCGCTGCCAGGCGAGGTCTCGCTCGATACAGTCAGCGGCCAGACGATTCTAGAACGCGCTGGGTGGCAGGTGCATCGCATCTCATTCCGCCGCTGGCAGCGCGAGCGCGAGCAGGTGCTGGCAGAGATCGACGCGACGCTTGGTGTCGAGGATGACGAGGAAGAAGCAGACGGAGCGGAGTAGCTTCCCGGCATCA
>DASUWS010000151.1:0-7733 GCA_036378295.1 Ktedonobacterales bacterium | reverse complement strand
CATTGTTGGCTTGCTGATTGAGATCACCTTCATCGCCACATTCACTCAGCGTTACCTTGCCCGGTGAGGTCGGGACATACCGCCAGCCAAAGCATGGGGTGCGAGAGGGTTATTGGCTCGTCACGAGAGTACACTCTCGTGGAGACGATTTTGCCATTGGGCGCCCCTGCATTCTCGAGCGGGTTCATAAGTGCTTAGCAGGGATAGCCAGCTCGCCAGGCATGCCGACGTGGTAGGCGGAATCGTCCTCGACGGTAGCGGCAGCTGGCATATCCTCCATACTACTGCAGGCTGTACGCGTTACGCCGTATTGGCAGCCTGCGGTTATTGGTTTGGCGCAGCTGCTGGTACCGGTCGGCCGGACTGTTGGTCTGGTGCGCCTTGACCGTCTCCTCACTGGCCAGGTTGAGATAGCGGGAGAGGATGCGGATATCCGCATGTCCCATCAGGCGCTGCAGGGTACGCAGATCCGTCCCGTTTCTCAGCATCTGCACCGCGAAGGTGTGGCGGAAGCGGTGGGCGTGGATGTGGACACCTGTGCGCCTGGAGAGCCGGTAGCACAGCTTCTGCACGGTAGCTTCACTGAGCGGATAGCCATCCAGCGAGAGAAACACGTGCCGATCGCCCTCGATCACCGGCTGCGGCCGACAGAGGCTCAGGTAGCGCGTGAGGTATTTGTGCGTCTCCCGACCAAAGCCGATATCGCGCCACTTGCCAAACTTGGCATGCTGGATACGGATCTGACCACTCTTCAGATCAAGATCATCCAGAGTCAGTGCCACCAGTTCCCCTACCCGCATGCCCGTATCCCAGAGCGTATGCAGCAGCACGTAATCCCGCAGGTCAAAGGCATCGGTCGGATCAAGACTGCCAAAGATCGTGGCAAGCTCCTCATCGCTGAAGGGCAGAATCGGTGTCTCATCCGCCTTAGGCAACCGTACCGCAGCCAGCACGTGCGCGGGTGTGTAGTGCTCTTCGACCAGCCAGCTGGCAAACGCCTTCAGATCGCGCACATAGTTGCGGATGGCAGACGCTGAGACGCAGCCTGCTGCCTGGGTCGTGTACTGGCGCTCTGACCACTTCGTCTTGTGCTGTAAGTAGCGAATGTACTCCTTAACCAGATCCGCGTCGAACTGGGCAAGGGTGGTGCGTCCTTCGCCCTCTGCCCAGGCGACAAAGGTGTTCAGGTTCTTGCGATAGCCATTGATCGTCTTCGGTTTGAAGTTGCGCACCTGTAAATCATTGAGGTAGGCGCTCACGATCTGGTCTAAGGGAATAGTCATGGTGGGCATGGTCGACTTCCTCTTCCTCTTCCGCTGCTGCCTGGCTGGGTGTTGCTGCGCTGATTGGGTGTCACTCGTTGGCATGGTACGCTCTCCCTCTCGTGTGACGTTGCCGGGGAGGCAACCCACCACTGCAGACCGCTGCACAGGCGAGGCGATGTCCGGAAGACAGCGTCATGAAAGCCGCTGCAATTCACTGTTTTCAGCGGCCAGCCGCGCGGGTGGTTTGCTAAACCGCTGAGTCGGGTCTCCGGCTCCGTGGGTTCGAATCCCACCCCTTCCGCCAAGAAGCCGCTCGTGCAGCGGCTTTTTTCGTGCTCTCTAGAGACTGTATCCTCGCTCTGTTCCCCCTAAGCGCCATCCAGCCCCTCATATACGTTCCGTCGCGGATGTTGGCGGGCGTCGGCCCGCCCCCTTTGGGCGAGAGCGGGTGAACCCCAGAGAATCCAGCCAGGCGCGTATCACCGATGAGCGCATCCACCCCTGCTGGCGATGAAGAAGAAACGTGTGTTGAGGTCTGCACTGAGAGCGCCTTGTCTAATGTCGCTACAACCTCAGTTACCACCAGATTCCGGCATTGGCAGTGTTAGCCTTAACACTGTCACTATAAGCGCTCGTGTTCGCATGTTCGACATCCGGTCACGGCGCAAGACACAGACGAAGAGTACGAGCCAGACAAGCCCGTCAAGGAACCGCCAGACGATTACGGCTAGGCTAGTGAAGGAACAAGGATGAAAGACATGGCCGCGAATCCGCGCGTTAGCGTCATCATCCCGGCACTCAATGAGGCAGATAATCTCCCTCATGTCTTGCCGCATGTCTCGACCATCGCCTCGGAGGTGATTCTGGTCGATGGCCACTCGACCGACAGAACGATCGACGTGGCGCGCCGAATTCTTCCCGACGTCAAGGTCGTTGAACAGAGGGGCAAAGGCAAAGGAGATGCGCTCCGTTGCGGGTTTGCCGCGAGCACTGGTGACATCATCGTGATGATGGATGCGGATGGCTCAACCGACCCGCAAGAAGTCCCGATATTTGTGGAAGTACTCCTGGCAGGGGCGGACTTCGCCAAAGGGTCGCGCTTTCTGCATGGCGGAGGCAGCGCGGACATCTCGCCCGTGCGCCTATTTGGCAACCGCATGCTGAATGTGGTGGTCAATCGGCTCTTCCAAATCCCGTTTACTGATCTCTGCTATGGGTACAACGCCTTCTGGCGCGATTGCCTCGATTTCTTCGAGATCGATTGCCAGGGTTTTGAGGTCGAAACACAGATCAACTTGAGAGCGCGCAAAGCTAACCTCAAAATCGTCGAGGTTCCAAGCTTCGAATATCCACGTCTCCACGGCAGGAGCCATCTGCACACCTTCCGCGATGGCTGGCGTGTGCTGAGGACGATTGGGAGAGAATGGATGGCGGGCTACTCTACGATCAAGACTCCTGGCATGCATCGCTATTACCAATCGACAAACCCGGTGGAGCAGTACACCTACACCCCTGAGCGGATCGGAGCGGTGCGATGACGCGTGAAGCTTCTCCTCACGGGAAGATAGAGCGTGGGGCCAACGTGGCGAGGGGGGAGGAATACGTGGCAGAGGCTTCACCACACCTGAGGAGCACGAGACATCCCGTGCCCATCCTGACGTATCACAGCATAGCGCGATCTGCTCAGCCACGCTTCGCGAAATTTGTTACCTCACCAGAGGTGTTTGCCGAGCACATAGCCTATCTGCACGACCAGGGGTATACCCCCATAACCGTCTCGCAGTTTGTTCACGCCAGGTCCGGCGGCTGGGCCAACCTCCCTCCGCGTCCGGTGCTGCTCACCGTGGATGATGGTTATGCTGATTTCTATTCCAATGCCCTCCCGATACTCGCGCGGCACGGCTTCGTCGCAACACTCTACGTCGTGACGGGATATATCGGCGGAACAAGTAGCTGGCTGCAGCGGGAAGGTGAGGCCAACCGCCCCATGGTAACATGGGACGAGCTACACGAAATCAGTGAATATGGGATAGAGTGCGGCGCGCATACGCACACGCACCCTTCATTGGATACCCTCACGATGGAGGCGGCGCGCAACGAGATCTTTCGGTCGAAATCGCTGCTGGAAGACCACCTTGGGCGCCAGGTCCTCAGCTTTGCGTATCCCTACGGGCATTACACGAAGCCAGTGCGGGCGATGGTACAACATGCCGGGTACTCATCCGCCTGCGCCGTTCGATACACTTCCAGTTCCCTGACAGATGATGCGTATGCCCTCGCGCGTTATATCATCGCGGCAAACACAGAGGTCTCCGCGCTTGCCAGGCTACTCGACGGCAGACAACCTCCCGGGCTGGCACAGGCAATGCACGTGCGGACGAGCGTGTGGCAATACACCCGCTCAGGCGCCGTACACGTCCAGCGCATCATCAGGAAAGCTGAACAGCGATTTGCAACATCCTCTTAGGGATGAAATCCGTGAAATTAAGGATGATACCTGTGAGAGGGTTCATTAGTAGCAAACAGGACGGACAGAGCTTAGGGTTATACGCGGGTATGTTGGTCAGGCGCCTTGCGGCGGATTCGCTGTTTCGCAATAGTGGATTCTTGATGGCCACGACCGCCGTCACCGCGCTGACCGGATATGTGTACTGGATTCTCGCGGCGCACCTCTATCCAGCACACGATATCGGGATTGCGTCGTCGCTGGTAAGCGTCATGAGCCTTGCCGCGAATGCCGCGACACTGGGCGTTGGCTCGACCATGGTTCAGGAGCTGCCGCGCCAGAGAACCGACCGCGCGTGGTCGCTTACCATCACCGCCGGACTGGTCGCCTGTACATCCGCTGGCGCGTTCGCCGGGATCATTGCGGCGCTCATCCTGCCGCGATTGTCTGGGGAATTTGCCACCGCCTGGCTGCATGCGCCGTACGGCATCCTGCTCATCATCAGCGTGCCACTCTGGAGCATGTCTCTGCTGGTCGATCAGGTATTCGTCGCTGAGCGCGCCGCCGGGCACGTGCTGACACGCAATACCGTCTTTGCCTTCGCCAAAATCGCGCTTCTTGCCCTGCCATTCGCGCTGATCCAGATGGGCGCGGTCAGTGTATTCATGACGTGGATCCTGGCAAATGCCGCAAGCGTGCTTGGTGCAAGCGTGGTCGTTGTGCGGTGGCTGGGCCATGCCTTCATCCCTACGCTCCAAGGCATCGGCACGCAGTTACGCTCGATGCTCACCTCACTCGTTGGTCAACACCTCATCAGTGTGGGTGGCCTGGTGCCAGTCTATCTCCTCTCAGTGCTGGTCGTGGCTCGCCTCACAGCAGCCGATGCCGGATATTTCTACACAACCTGGATGCTCGGCGCTATGTTCTTCATGGTCTCGAACGCGGTAGCAACCTCGCTGTTCGCCGAGGCATCGCATAATCCGAGTGCTTTAGGACGAAAGCTCCGCAGCAGCATCAAAGTGACCAGCCTCTGTCTTGCTCCGGCGATGTTCGTGGCGTTCGTCGCAGGTCGTGAGATTCTGTCGCTATTTGGCCCAGGCTATGCACAGCACAGTCTTATCCTCCTCTGGGTGCTCACCGCTTCAGCCATCCCAGATGCCGTGACCAACCTCTACGTCAGTGTGCTTCGCGTGCAAAAGCGCCTGCGCGCGGCAGCGATCCTCAATATTGGCATGGCCTCTCTCACGATTCTGCTTGCCTGGATACTTCTGCCGGTCCTGGGATTGCTCGGCGCGGGCGTAGCATGGATACTGGGAGAACTTGCGGGATGCCTGTATGCCGGGGTAGACCTACTGATACAGCGACATACGGCACAGCGACGCGCCGACGAGAAGACAGGGTGTGCGTAATATGGAAGGCAAGAACCGCAGCAAGAGATCGGAACAGGCAGAAAGCCTGCAGCTAGAGCGGAGCTCTGTGAATCTTGTCGTCCTCCGGGGCATCGCATGGGTAGCGGACTTCGCGCCAGTAGTGCTTGCAGGGGGTGCGTTTCTGCTCTGGCTGCACGGCCTTCAGCATGTTGATTTGATGCAGATGAATGATCTCGGGCTGGTGTCTGTTCTGCCGGATACAACGCTCCTCGCGCTTGGGCTCATCGTCTGCAGCTTTGCTTTTGCTGTGGCCAGGCCCCGCTTGCACTCGCGCATCCTCGCACTCCATCTGGTGCTCATGGTGATCATGCTGTACGGCATGACCGCCGTCATCGAGCAGGCGCCGCGATTTGCGATGACATATGTCCACGCTGGGCTTGCCGAACACATTATGCGAACGGGCCAATTGAGTCCAGACAGCCAAACCTACTTTTCCTGGCCGGGGCTCTTCATCCTGATATCATTGATCTTCCAGTCTGTTGTTCCTGCCTCATCCAGTCTGAAAGTGCTGCTCGCAACGGTTAACTGGGCTCCGGTAGTGCTCAACCTGCTCTATCTCGCACCGATCTACCTCATCTTGAGCGCAATGACGCGCAAGAAGCGTGTAGTGTGGGTCGGACTGGCGCTCTTCACGGTGACGAACTGGATTGGGCAAGACTACTTTTCGCCCCAGGGATTTGCCTACCTTCTGTATCTGGTTATTCTGGCCATCATCCTGACGTGGTTTCTGCCTGTATCGACGGCCACAGACGGCAGATCGCCCACCCAACTGCGCAAGCGGCGACCACCCCTTACGGCCAGGATTCCTCTCGTGCGCAGCATCCGGGCATGGGTTCTGCCACCAGATGATGTCACGCCGACCGATGGGGTTGTGCCTGGCTCGCGTCGCCTGCGTGTGGGGCTGCTCATCGTGATCCTCGGCGTTTATACACTAATCGTCATTTCCCACCCGCTGACGCCCCTCTTTGTGATCATCAGCGTTTCGATTCTGGCGTTCTACCGGCGCTCGCTGCCCGTCTGGCTTCCCATTGTGATGGCGGTCATGTTTGCGCTGTGGTTTGGCTTCATGGCTCGCCCGTTCTGGGTCGGCCATATGTACATCATTACGGATGGATTGGGGAACCTGAAATCTATACTTGCGCAGAACGTCGCGGGGCGAGCGGAGTCTGGTAGCGCCGATCATCAGTTCATCGTACGCATACGGATGGTACTCTCGATTAGCGTCTGGGGGTTGGCCGCTATTGGGGCGCTTCTGCGGCTGCGTCGCGGCCATCGCGACGCGCTCTACCTCTTGCTCGCGTTATCTCCGCTGGCACTCGTAGCCGTGCAACCCTACGGCGGGGAGATGCTGCTGCGCGCCTATTTGTTTGGGCTGCCGTTCATGAGCTTTTTCGCAGCGGATCTGCTCTGCTCGACGGGAAACTCCGCCCGCGCATGGCATACCGCAAGCGGCTCATGGCGCATCTCGGGGGTAACCTCCCTGGTGACGCTTGCATTGCTCGGCTGTTTTCTCTTCGCCCGCTTTGGGAATGAACGAGAGGATTTTGTCACGCATGAGGAGATTGCCGCGGTCCAGTACCTGTACCGGGTCGCTCCCCTGGGCTCCATACTCATTGAAGGTTGGAATGGCGCACCGTGGGAGTACGAGTACATCGATGAGTACCAATACTATTCCATGTGGGGCCAGTTAGAGGACTACCAACACGTTGATACCGCCACAGTCCGGGCCGAATATGTCGAGGCAGCGCTCGCGTTCGCCACGCGCAAAGGAAACGGCCACGCGTATATCTTCTTTAGCCATAACCAGAAAGCGTTTGCTACGTTGCAGTCGGGCCTGCCGCCTGGGTTGCTCGATGAGATGGAGCAGCGCCTGCTAGACTCCCACCAGTTCATCCTTATCTACCACAATTCTCAGGCGCAGATTCTCGAATATACAGGCGGTAAGTAGGTAGGTGGCGCGGAGTAGCGGTCTCCGCTCTCCAGACCTCCCAGGAGACGCATCATGCAACAACGATATAGATACGTCTTTGCGGACCTGGCGTGGGCGAGCTTTATCATCCTCGCCTCCGTCGCAACCGCGATAGTGCTCTGGGGAACCCTGGCACTGTCAGTGCGCCCTATTATTGTTGCGGGATTTCTCCTCATCTGCCCAGGAATGGCATATGTGCGCCTGCTCGGGATTGAAAACCCCTTCGCGGAGTGGGTCTTGGCGGTCGCGTGCAGTCTGGCACTTGATACGTTCATAGCGGGGGTGTTGGTGTACGCGCAGATATGGTCCGCACATACCGCCATGATAGTCCTGCTGGCGACGAGCATCGTTGGCGCATTAGCGCAGATTGTCTTCGGCTGGAATGGGCCAACTCAGCCCGGTTCGGGGCATGAATCGGGGGCACCCGCGGAACAGCAACTCTCCCGAACAGAGCGGCGCCATATCGAGGTGGCCATTATCGCTACTCTCCTGAGCTCCGGTCTGCGCATGGCGAGCACGATGCTTTGCGCCGTCGAGCCAAGCCTCCGCGAGTTGACGACGCGCCAACCCTATCGTGGCATGGTGAACCGCATTGCCTGGTCCAGGCTGGCGACTAGTTGTAG
>DASUWS010000150.1:0-18324 GCA_036378295.1 Ktedonobacterales bacterium | reverse complement strand
CCCGCCGCAGCACCTGAATATAGAGGCTGCCCATTGCGGGCGATCCAATGCTCTCCAGAATGACCCACTGGGGCCGCGAGAGGTGATCAGAAGCAGCAAGACCGCTCGCTTCCCTCCGAAAACGCAGCCAGCGGAAAAAACCTGCCACTCTATCTTCCCCTATAGTCCGGCGCCCGTCAATCGTGAATTTGCGCGTCTTCCCGAGCAAGCGGACCCGGCACACCGGGAAGACACGCCTGCCCTACCGCAGAACACGTCCTTCCCGCGCCCGCCTAGGCCTCTTCAAACAGCGCGTCCACGAACTCCTGGGCATCGAACGGCGCGATGTCGTTCACACGCTCGCCGGTTCCAACAAATTTGATGGGCAGGCCAAGCTCTGCGGCGATAGCAAACGCGATGCCGCCACGCGCCGTGCCATCCAGTTTCGTCAGAATGACCCCGCTGACGCCAGCATCCTGCACGAATTGTTTGGCTTGAATGAAGCCGTTCTGCCCGGTCGTCGCGTCGACCACCAACAACACCTCGTGTGGCGCTTCGGCGTCGTACTTTTGCAGCACGCGAACGATCTTCTTCAACTCCTCCATCAGGTTATACTTCGTGTGAAGGCGGCCAGCCGTGTCGACAATCAAGACATCCGTACCACGCGCCTGCGCGGCTTGCATCGCATCGTAGACCACCGCAGCCGGGTCCGCACCGTGCTGATGGGAAACGACCTGCACACCAACGCGCTCACCCCATGTGCGCAATTGCTCGGTGGCCGCCGCACGGAAGGTATCACCCGCTGCCAACAGAACACGATGCTTCTGCTTCTTCAGCAGATTGGCGATTTTGGCGATGCTGGTGGTCTTGCCGACGCCATTGACCCCAACGACGAGATAGACCGAGATGGGTGAGGTATCGGAAAGGACCAGCGGCTCCGGCTCGCCCAGCAGCAACTCAAGCTCTTCTTTGAGGGCATCGCGCAGCTCAGAGCCACGGGTCAACCCTTCCGCCCGGACACGCTCGCGCAGCGTATCCATCAGATGCTCGGTCGTCTGAACGCCGACATCCGCGGTGATGAGTGTTTCCTCCAACTCATCCCACAGTCCATCGGTGATATCGTCCGCCTCGAAGGCGGTATTCATCTGTCCAAAGAGTTGGCGCGTCTTCCCCAGGCTGAATCGGAACGGATTGCGGAAGAAGCCACGCCGCTCAGATGTGAGCTCGTCCGCGACATCTACGCCTTCCTGGTCATCGTCCCATGATGCATCAGGCGACACCTCTGACACTGGCTCTTCGGCGGTGGCGTGCGCGTCGGATGAAGAGGCGCCTGGACTCGCTGAGGTCATCTCAGCAGCGGGCGCGGCAGTCTCAACGGCCTCGACGGTCTCTTCGCGCTCGTCGGGCTCTGGCGCGGGCGGACTCTCCTGCTGCTCAGGCTCGGTACGCCCGAGGAGTCCGTCACGAAATCGTTTGAACACGATACTCTATCCCCAAAAACGTGATGAAATACGCTACGAAAGCATGGCAGTGCCTAGTTCCTCTCAAGCGTCATGAAAGGCCCGGCACATCCAGAAAACTATACCGCATCGGCGCTTCCAAGCGCCAGCACAGGCATGACAATGCGGCCAACGCTGGCCGCCACAACAAACACACGCGGCACAGCGTGACCGGTTTATTTCCGTTCCGCATCGAGATGCATGGGCGCCGCTCTCGTATTTGGTCGCCTTCATCCTCGGCGACACATCGAGCAGACACGCGCCACACGGGGCATCGTCCTAACGCGACGTTCTGTATGGGTGGAGCGATGCATCACTGACCGGTTCGTTGACGATCACATCGCCGTTGCGAATCTTGATGTTATACAGGCAATTCGGGTTCGTACATACCCATGCCTTGAATTGAATCGGCGCTCCCTGGCTGCCAAAATCAGAAAGC
The DNA here is from genome assembly GCA_036378295.1 of Ktedonobacterales bacterium. Classification (GTDB taxonomy): domain Bacteria; phylum Chloroflexota; class Ktedonobacteria; order Ktedonobacterales; family JADMIN01; genus DAHUXT01. Next base: position 16,407 of record DASUWS010000150.1, on the reverse strand, counting down.
GGAACCAGATCACCCGCGCCACATTTGCGACAGCGCGGAAACGTGAATTCAATCCCCATCGCCCGTCCTCACTCTCCAGGCTATGCTGGCCCGCCCACAAGCCACAATGAACAACCTCCGCATCCCTCGCGCAGTTTCCAGCAACGGTACGAATCCATCAGTTCCGCTGCCATCATTGTGGCTATCACGTCCCATCGATCATTTTTGTATTATACCCCGTCATGAAAGGTGTCTCGCCCCGCAATGCATCACGGGCGGCATGCAGTCATCACTCCAGACATCTGGCGTCAGCGACAGCCATATACCCCGCGAAAACAACGACTGGGTGTCAGATACGGACAGGTGCGTGCCATTGCGGGATTCCTGGCCGTCATTATAGCAAGTGGAGCGCGACAGAGACGCCCAAATGCGGTCATACAGTCGGGCCAGCCGATTGCCATAGTCTGGCTGCTGAAGTATACTGCGAATGAGCAGGCTAGCGCCAGCAATCCCGCGATTTCCACGTTTCGGCGCATCTGCCAGCGCACCGGCAATACGTCCAGGAGGCATCCATGGAGAAGCGGCCCCGTCCCGCGCGCCGCGTTCGTCAAGCGCGAGTTTCAGATACCATGCGGCATGATGGCGTGCCGCATGCGGCGGCTAATAGTCTGCCGTTGGTTCGCGAGTTGCCTGTGCTGCCGGTGCGCAACACGGTCGTTCTGCCAGGCATGGTCCTTCCGCTCTTTGTGGACCGCGAGCCAGCGCTTCAGGCAGTTGAAGCGGCATCCGCGGAGGATCAGACGATTCTGCTGGTGGCCCAGCATTCAGAGCAGATCACCGACCCGCTCCCAGGCGACATCTATGCCGTCGGAACCGAATGCGCCATCAACCGCGTACTGCGTATGCCAGATGGCACAAGCAGTGTCCTCGTTCACGGGCTGCGACGGTTTCGCATCGACACCTGGCTGCATGAGACTCCCTTCGGACGCGTGCGTGGTATCGCATATGACGACTCCCTACGGCACACCGACCACGTCGAGGCACTCGCCCGCACTGCCCTGGGCTACTTTGAGAAATGCACGCGGCTAAGTCAGCAGCTGAACGAAGATATGTACGTCCAGGCGCTCAACGTCGCACATCCGGGAGAGTTAGCAGATTTCATCATTGCGCAACTCCAGCCGCCACTGTCTATCCGCCAGGAGTTCCTCGAAATCTTCGACCCGCAGGAGCGCCTGCGCAAGACCTGCCTGCTGCTGCTGCGCGAGTTGAACGTCCTGGAACTCGAAAGCAAGATTCAGGCGGATGTGCAACGCGAGATCGACCGTGGGCAGCGCGAGGCCTATCTGCGGGAGCAAATCAAGGCCATTCAGCAGGAATTGGGCGAGCACGACCCCGCGCTCCGCGAGGCCAGCGACCTGCGCGAGCGGATCGAGGTCGCAGGTATGCCCGCTGAGGTTGAGACACGCGCGCTGCGTGAGCTAGCCCGCCTGGAAGCCATGCCCTCGATGGCCCCAGAATACAGTGTCTTGCGCAACTACCTTGACTGGCTGGTTGCGCTACCGTGGCGTATCGCCTCGCGCGATGACCTGAACCTGCGGCACGTCGCGGAAGTGCTGGATACGCACCACTTCGGGCTGGAGAAGGTGAAGGACCGCATTCTGGAGTTCCTGGCCGTCCGCAAGCTCGCACCTGAGGGGCGCGCACCCATCCTCTGCCTGGTCGGTCCACCGGGAGTCGGCAAGACATCGCTTGGTCGCTCGATTGCTGAGGCGATGGGCCGGACCTTTGTGCGCGTCTCGCTCGGCGGCGTGCGTGACGAAGCCGAGATTCGTGGCCACCGCCGCACGTATGTGAGTGCGCTGCCGGGGCGCATCATCCAGTCGATGAAGCAGGCCAAGACGATCAACCCGGTCTTCGTGCTCGACGAGATTGATAAGCTCGCCTCGGACTTCCGGGGCGACCCCGCCGCGGCTCTGCTGGAGGTGCTCGACCCGGAGCAGAACAACAGTTTCTCCGATCATTACCTTGAAGTGCCTTATGATCTCTCGAAGGTATTTTTCGTGCTGACGGCGAATGTCCTGCACACGATTCCCGCGCCCCTGCGTGACCGTATGGAAGTGATCGAGATTCCTGGGTATACCGAGGAAGAAAAGGCGCAAATCGCGCACCAGTTCCTCATCCCACGCCAGATGCGCGACACAGGACTGAATCCCACACGCATCGAGATTGACGATAGCGCGGTCCGTCGCATCATTCGCGAGTACACGTTCGAGGCTGGTGTACGCGGGCTAGACCGTGAGCTGGGAGCCGTCATGCGACGCGTTGCCAGACGGATTGCCGAAGGCCGTCGCCACAAGGCTAGCGTAACGGCGGTTCGCGTGCCCGCGTATCTCGGCCCACAGAGGTATTTCCCTACCGAAGCGGAAGAAGTCGATCAGGTGGGTGTAGCGACCGGTCTCGCCTGGACTGCCGCTGGTGGCGACTTGACTACGGTCGAAGTTATGACCGTTCCCGGTCGCGGCGCGCTGCAATTGACCGGCCAGCTTGGCGAGGTCATGAAGGAGTCTGCGCAGGCGGCACTAACCTTCACACGGTCGCGAGCGCAGGTGCTCGGCCTCTCAGAGCGCTTCCACGAAACCAGCGACATCCATGTCCACCTGCCATCGGCCAGCATCCCCAAGGATGGTCCCTCAGCGGGCATCACGATGGCTATTGCCATGATGTCCGCGTTGAGTGGGCGGCCAGTGCGCCGCGATGTGGCCATGACGGGCGAATTGACGTTGCGGGGACGCGTGCTACCCGTTGGAGGCATCAAAGAAAAGGTGCTGGCGGCCCACCGGGCAGGCATCCAGACGATTGTGCTGCCCCGGCGCAACCTCAAAGACCTGGATGACGTCACGCCGGATATCCGCGCGCAGTTGTCGTTTGCGCCCGTCGAATCGATGGATGAGGTGATCGCGGTCGCGCTGCATGAGTGCGCGCACGCCAGCGACATGGTAACATCGCCCACGTCAGGCACGCTCACACGTGGCGCGGTCCGCCCAAGCCGTCCGCTCGCGGAATCACTCCCAACGTCTGGCCGGGTCGCACGCCCACGCGTGCGGCGAGATGCGGTTGTCGCGGGATAAATCGGCGAATCGCAGAAGCCGTTCGCGTTCCTGGCCGCTTGACCTGATATGAACCTCCCGACCTATTCGGGAGGTTTTTGCTACGCTAGAACGTATAATGGTGTGCAATGTAGGCGCCAAGCGAAGGGGGAGATGATAGTTTTGGACAATTCGGCGGGAAGATTCATGCTCTCCATCGTCATCCCTGCCTACAATGAGGCACACCGGCTCCCTGAGAGTCTGCGGCAGTTGCGTGGCTGGCTGGATGAGCAGCCATACACCGCCGAGGTAATCGTCGTCGATGACGGCAGTATCGACGGGACCGCAGCCGTGGTGCGCGACATGATGACACACTGGCCAGCCCTTGCCTTGCTCATCGAGCCACATCGGGGCAAAGGGGCTGCCGTGCGTGCCGGGGCGCTGGCGGCGCACGGAGCGTGGGTGATCTTCGCTGATGCGGACCTCTCGATGCCCGTGCGCGAGCTGGAGCGACTGCGCGATGTGGCACAGGAAGTAGAAGGGGTGGCTATCGCGTCGCGGGAGGCCCCTGGCGCGTGCCGCTTCGGAGAGCCGTGGTATCGGCACGTCATGGGGCGCGTTTTCAACCGCTTGGTGCAGCTCCTGATCCTTCCCGGCATTCAGGATACCCAGTGCGGGTTCAAGTGCATGCCACGAGAGATTGCGCTCAAGCTTTGCAATGGCCAGACCATCGCCGGGTGGGGATTCGATGTCGAATTACTTGCGATTGCCCGGCATTATGGGTTCCCTATTCGAGAAGTGCCGATACCCTGGTATTACATGGCCAATAGCCGCATCCGGTTGGCCCGCGATACCGTCACCATGCTGCGTGAGGTGTTAGCCATTCGCGCGAACCTGCAAAATGGGCGCTACGATGAAAGCCGCAGCGAGGCGAGCGCTACCAGCGTTCCCACGGTAGAGGCGAGAAATATCCATGCGCGCTGACCAACGAGATGTGCCAGATGCGCCAGTCACCCTGTTGGCACAAGAGCGGCCCGGACTTCTGGTGAGTGTGGGCGCTGCCATCCGCGCGCTGCGCCCGTCCCAATGGACGAAGAATAGCTTCGTGCTGCTTGCGCTCATCTTCTCCCGGCGGATTCCCGATAGCACCGCACTGCTGCGGACACTGATCGCCTTCGTCGCATTCTGCTGCGCGGCAAGCGCCGTCTATATTATCAACGATCTCGCCGACCGCGAGCGTGATCGCTTTCATCCACGCAAGCGGCATCGGCCAATCGCCTCTGGTCAACTCTCCCCACGCGGAGCATCCATCACCCTGGCGTTGTGCCTGGCCAGCGCCACCGCACTGGTCCTTCTGCTCATGCTGACGGCCGCGCCCGATGCCTTCGACCCCTACCGCTCCTGGGGCGGCAGCCCGCTGCTCTTCGCGCTGACGATGCTCTGTTATGTGGCGATCAATGTCGCGTATTCATCCTGGCTCAAGCATCAGGTCATCTGGGATGTCTTTATCATTGCCGCCGGATTCGTGTTGCGGGCGCTCGCCGGCGCGTTCGTCATTCCCGTGCCCATATCCACATGGTTCTATCTGTGCATGACCTTCCTGGCGCTCTTCCTGGCACTGGGCAAGCGCCGCTCTGAGTTAATCCGGCTGAACGATCAGGCAGTCATCCATCGCGAGAACCTGCGGCAGTACTCGCTGACGTTGCTGGATCAACTGATCAGTATCGTCGCCACGTCGATGCTGCTCACCTATTGCCTGTACACCTTCCAGGGCGAAAACAGCAATCGTCCACTGCTGCTGACTATTCCAGTCGTCCTCTTCGGCACGTTCCGCTATCTCTACCTGATGTATGTTCGTGACGATGGCGACCGACCCGACGAAATGCTCTGGCGCGACCCACAAATCCTGGGAACCGCGGTAATCTATGTGCTGCTGGTCAGTATCCTGCTTTACGCTCTTCCCGGCCACTAGTATATGCCGCTTCTGCCGGATGACACCGATCCACGATGAGCGAGCCGCCAGCGAGAATACCCCCTGTTCGTCGGGTCCAGATTGCCGTCTGCTCTGATACTCCAGGGCCAACGGCTGGATTCGCGGCCCGCACCTGAATTGCCGTCGGCAGGCAAGCCCGCTGATGCGCAGGCAAACGATGCGTCGCTGGCGTCACACGGGACCAGTACTTTCTGGGTACTGGAAAAGACTTCATCCCGCTCATGCGCTGTGAGTGAAGTCAGTTGTCGCGTGACGCGCATCCTGCACAGATCTCGCCCATGCGAAACACCCGAACGGGTCTCTCGCCGTATGGAGTGCCTGGGAGCAAGCGTCGTTGGAGGGAGCAAGCTGTTTTGTCGGTCAAGAGCCTCATCAGCACCGGAACGCGCCGAGAGACTCGTCTTCGCATTCCCACATGGTTGAAACCGGTGGATAATGGTCCACGGGAGATTCGGGCACTCGACGGACTGCGGGCGATGGCCGCGCTGAGTATTGTGGTATTCCACACGCTCCACGCAGTTGACGTCCAGTCGAATCCGACCAGGCAGTTCATGGGCAATGTCTTCTGGTATCTTCCGACTGGAGTCCACCTGTTCTTCGTACTGTCTGGTTTCCTGCTCTTCCTGCCTTTCGCCCGCGCCATATTGCTCGCCCATCCGTTGCCTGGCCTGAGGCGTTTCTATTACCGCCGCGCGTTACGCATCATGCCCGCCTATCTGGTGGTATTAGCGCTTCTCGCATGGCTCCCGACCGCAGACCATATCATCCCTATCTCGGGCGCATCTATTCTGACGCACATCTTCATGATTCATGACATGTTCCCAGACTTCAACCGCGAGATGGAGGGTCCCTTCTGGACCCTCGCCGTCGAGGCTCAGTTCTATCTCTTGCTCCCATTGATGGCGGCTGCACTGGCCAAAGTCGTGGGCGGCTCGCGCTCACTGAAACGGCTGCTGTGCGGTATCGCGCTCTTGCTTGCGCTGGCTTTAGGGCTGCGCGCGCTCGATATCGGCCTGGTAGGTGGGATGCCCGCGCATACGACCAGCGGGTTCGCTCGCTCATTCGTGCTGATCACGATGGGGATGCAGGGCAAATACCTGGAAGTGTTCATGATGGGGATGCTCGCCAGCGTGGTCTATGTCGTCACCGTCGAGTTTGGGAACATGAGCACCAACGCGCGGCGACGACTGGGATGGGCCATGCTGGCGATGTGGTGCGTCACTACCGTGCTGGCAATTCCGTCCATCCGGTACGGCGGAACGATCTTCTCGCCAGGAGAGTCGTGGGGAGTGGGCGTGCTCATCTATCCGCTCGTCGTTGGAGTGAGTTATGCGTCATTGCTCCTTGCCATCATCTGGGGCAGCCTGGTAATTCGCTGGTTCTTCGAGACCCCGCCGCTGCGTTTCACCGGACACATTTCCTACAGCCTGTATCTCTGGCACGTGCCTGTGCTTCTCGCCATGATTCCGTTCTTCGCGGGCGTGCCCCTGCTCCTGCGACTCGTCTGTACAGTGCCGGTAGCCTATCTCTCGTACCAGCTCGTGGAGCGCCCTTTCCTGGTCCGCCGACGGAGCACGGGAAGCGCGGAATTGAGAGCCCCGGCACCGATACCCGTACCCGTTCTCTCCAACAACTCGCTGCCCACGGCCATGTTGCGCAAGTCCGCGTCAATCACCGATAGGCAGAGAAAGACGGGCTGACCTGTGGCGCAGAGCTTGCGAATGGCTCGCCCCTGTGCGCACGGTAATACGGCGGGCCTCGCGCACCTGGCCACACGTCATCGTAGTAACAACAAGGAGTTATCCGTTTTGTCTGTCACGAGGCTTTTTGGCACTGCTACCTCACCAGCGGCACGCTCTCGTATCCTTACCATGTTGCAGCCAATGGACAACGGCCCACAGGAAATCCGGGCACTTGATGGCTTGCGGGCACTAGCAGCACTCAGCATCGTCCTGTTCCATACGATGTTGTTTCTCCAGATCGAATACACGCCCCTGAGCCAGACCGTGAATCATGCGTGGTATTATCTCTCGACAGGTGTTCATCTTTTCTTCGTCCTGTCGGGCTTCCTCCTCTTTCTCCCGTATGTGCGCGCCATGCTCGATGACCAGCCACTTCCCTCAGCACGCCGCTTCTATCGCCGCCGGGCGCTCCGCATTCTGCCTGCCTATTTGGTGTGCCTGGCGATTACCGTCGCGCTGAAGTTCTTCGTCCGGAAGGTACCATTCTCGCCTGGGGATGTCGTGGCGCACCTCGTGCTCATCCATGACTCCTTTCCGCAATTCAATCGAGATTACAACGGCCCGTTCTGGACCCTCGCGGTCGAGGCGCAGTTTTACCTGCTGCTCCCGCTGCTGGCCCTGATCGTCGCACGCGTCAATGGCGGACGGCGCTCTCCCTGGCGCATCGCGGGCGGAATTGGGTTGCTCGTCGCGAGTACACTGGCACTGCGCCTGATCGATTCCCTGGTCATCGCGACGCTTCCCTCGGGTGTTGCACTGACTGATTCAGCCGGTGGCATCTTTGTGCTGGCTACCATGGGTATGCAGGGGAAGTACCTGGAAGTCTTTGCCGTCGGCATGTTCTGCGCGCTGCTCTATGTGCTCACGGTTGAACGGCAGGCGCTCTCGACGAGCCATCTGGTTCACCTGGGCCGAATCGCGCTCATCGGCGCTCTCGCGTGCATAGCGATTGCGATTCCCGGCGTCGATCTGGCTGGCCTGATGGTGACTCCTGGGGCACACTGGGATGCGCAAGTCATCGGCTACCCACTGCTGGTGGGCATGGGCTTCGGTGCATTGGTGCTGGCGATTCTCTGGGGTGGACGGTGGATGCGTTTCCCGTTCGAGGCATCGCCCATACGCACTCTGGGCATATTCTCGTACAGCCTGTACCTCTGGCACCTCCCCATTATCCACGGCGCTCTACCCGTCCTTGCTGGTATGCCATTGCCACTCGTGCTCGCCCTGGCGTTTCTCGTCTCGTATCTCTCGTACCAGTTCGTCGAGCGCCCCTTCCTCAAGCGGCGCCACCGTACCGCACCATCGCCGAAGCCCCTATCGGCGGCGAGGGAGCCAGTTATCGTACCCATCCTCAATCCCGATATCGAGCAGGATGAGCGCGTCGAAACCGTCGCATAAGTGCGTCCGATAGCGCCTGCCTCAGATGCGCTCGAAGGCGCGCCCGAGATTTGCGCGGGCTCGCACCTGCTCTACGATCAAGGTTATGACGCGGTCAGTTGCCGTCCAGCGGGCGGAGATGCGTGCGGGGTCGAGGCGATGCGCCCGCACGATCTGGCGCAGCGATGCAATATCCAACTGTGAGAGTTGTGCACGGAGCACATCCTCGCCATTCTGACGCAAAACCTGAAAAGGGTCGAGCAGTCGTCCCGAAGGCGCGACGGGCGCGTGTTTCGCGCTCTTGCTCGCCTTCTTGCGCGCTGGGGGCGGCGGTTGGGCGACATCGAGCAATCCGCTGGCACGTATGGCATCGGCGAGTTGCCCGCCAAAGGCGGGATCGCGCTCCGCCCGCTCGGCAAGCTCACGCAACAGTTTCCCGGCGGCCTCGGCGTCAGCGCCGTCGCGGCCAGACTTCGACTTACCGCGCGACATGGTTCAGATACTCCCGTGTCAACTCGGACAGGTATTCATACGAACCACCACCGTACTTTTGCTGGAGTGTATGGACCGGAGCCATCACATCCGCCGCCTCGGCAATGCGTGTTGACTCCGGAATCATCGTGTCAAAGACTGGCGGGAAGCGCCGGGCGAGAAAATCATCGCGCAGCCGCTGCACCATCTCGTTGTGCAGAATGGTCTGCGACCGAATCTTCGAGATGACGATGCCGAGCGCGCGAATATTGTGCCGGGTAGACGAGGCGAAGTGATCGATCCGATCGAGAATCGGCGGGATGCCGAGCACTGAGAGAATATCCGGTACGACGGGAATGAGATAGGTAGTCGAGATTGCCAGACCATTCAGCGTAACGATACCAAGCGAGGGTGGGCAATCAAGCAGCACGTGATCGTAAAAAGGCAGGAAGTCGGTCAACGCATCGCGCAGCCCATAGATTGGGCCGCGAGAGAAATGCTCAAAATCGGTCAACTGCGTGACGCGATCCTGAATCTTGATCAGCCCAAGGCTGGATGGCAGCAAGTCAAGCCCCGGAACACCACCGCTAATGTTCGAGACATCGCGCACGATGGCATCGTCGGCGTGGAAGCGCCTGGTTCCCTTCACCTGATCGGCGAAGAGTTGGAAGAGTGTTCGCCCAGATTCATCGCGCGCTTTCCACTCCATCTCTGGAATGAGGCTGACCGTGGCGTTTGTCTGCGGGTCCAGATCAATCACCAGCACACGCTTCTGATGCTCGATGGCGAGAAAGTGTGCCAGTGCTAATGTAATCGTCGTCTTGCCAACCCCACCCTTGAGGTTGATGATGCTCGTCACAACAGGCATGCATGTGTCCCTTCCGCTGTGGCGCGGTGAACCATCCAGCCGCCACAGGCGCAAGGTATTCTACCGGACATACAGTGAGTTGCCAAGAGGCCACTTTAGGCTATTTCGACAGTTGGCGCACCATGCTTGGGTATGTTTGCGAGACGTCTGGACATGCCGATGTGTCGTCAGACGCGCGACAGCCCCACCAGGACACGCGGCTGGACACGCAGGCGATCATCGTACCAATGCAGCCGATCGACGAACGACATGCCACTGAGTGGCGCCTTGAACGCAAGATCCGGCCCGGTGCGGGTCAGGAGATCCGCATATAACTGGCTAGCATACATGACAAAGGTGAGCGGCTCGCCACTTCGGGCGACACGCAGACGCAGCTGATCGACGATAGCTCCGGCCCAGGCTGCCCGTTCCGCCGCACTCATCAGAAAGAGCGCTGGCTCGCTGGCGCCGATGACCCGCTGAGGGGGAACCAGCAGGTAAGCTGTACTCAAGACATACCACTCGCTGTACGCGCGGTCACAGAAGTCGCGGGCCCGGCGAAAGACGGGCGACGGGTCGAACTGCTCGTGCGCACGGGCAACGCCGCCTCGCCGACGCTTCGAGGCCGCGACCAATCCAATGGCGCGCGCCATGCTTCACCTCCGGCGGCCACAGGGTTGGCATCGCATTGAGAAGCCGAGTCTGTGGTCGCTGGCTCCTATTGAAGCAATCTCACGCGAGATGGGCAATGGGATGACCCGAATGGACGGACTGCCGCCTCAGCCGCTCACGATGTTCCCGCAGGCGACGACAGACGTATCAGATGCTGGTACCGCCCGATGTACCAGCGAATCGCTCCCGCATACTCGGCATGGCTCCATGTAAGCGGTGAGACCGAAAGCGGCTCGTGGGTGTATGGATTGATCTGCTCGGCAAGCACACCACTGGGGAGCGCGTGTGACTGCACCCACTGCAGCCAGGGCAGGGCTTCGTCAAGCGCGGCAATCGTCGTCGCGCTGTTGATCTTGAACTCTGCCAGCCAGCACGCGCAAATGAACCACGGATTCCCCGGCACGTTGGCGATGTCCTGGCTCACCTGATGGTAATGGTCGTTTTCATAGCGGGCGACGCCTCCCACATCCGACTTGATGACCAGCCGCTCTTCGACCGCCTGCATCGTTCGCCTGATCTCATCATCTCGCACATCGAACATGCCGAACTGATAAAGGCCCGATAGGCTCGCGTCGATGATCATATCCGGTGTGAGCGTGCCATCTGGCTCCAGGTAGACTGTTCGCACGAACCGCCCGACATCATCACGCCAGAGATACTGCCTGGTCGCGGCTTTAATTTCCGCGGCGACCTGGGCATAGCGCTCAGAGCGATCATGCTCGCCAAACGCGTCCGTGAACCGCGAGGCAGCCATCAATCCTCCATAAACCGCGGCGAGCGTGTAGGCATGAATGCCGCGTCGTTCTTCCCAAAGATCCCAGGAAGGCAGCGGCAGCCCGGTCTTCTCGTCGCGATAGGAGCACATGAAGTCGGCGGCAGCGGTGATCAGCGGACGGTATAGCGGGCGGATGAACTCGATCTCGTGATACAGGGTGTAATGTTGCCACAGTGCGTAGACGACCAGCGCCGTCTCATCCTCCTGAATTGGCAGCGCCAGGTTACCCTGCGTATCCATCCACGGCTGCCAGCTACTGCCGACATCGCCCGCTGGCGTGTACTTGTGCAAGAGGTAGCCATCGTCAGTGATATGCTCCGCGCAAAAGTGAAAGAAGTCGCGGGTGGCATCGCTGTATCCCGCATGGCCGAGCACATTGGCCACCAGAGCACCGTCGCGCGGCCACATGTACGCGTAGCTGTCGCGCGCGAACGCCCAGACATCCCCATCGGTCGCGGCGATAATCGCGCCATCACTGTCAATTTGCGTGCGCATGATGAGCAGGCTGCGCTTGTACAGATCAACCAGTGGCTGCGGAAGATTACCCGTGTTGAGCGGCTTGTTCTCTACCCAGAGCCGCCAATAGTCGCGGGTGCGATGGATAAACGTCTCCGGTCCGCGCTGGATCACGATGCGATTGAGATTGCGCGCCGCTTTGTAGTCGCTGGCCGCGCAGAGCCAATGGTAGCAGTACCGGTCCTGTTCGGGTGGGATGGCGCCAAGCGCGAAGCCGACACAGCTATCAATCGATCCCTGCGCGATGGGATTGCCCTGGAGTGCACCATCCTCAGCATCGCGCCAGGTCCCCTCGTGACCATTGAACTCTTTGTATCCGGTAGCCCATGCGTAGATTCCTACCGTATTCTGGCTCCCGCCGGGCGCCGCGCCGCTGCTGGCGTCACCCACGCATCCATTGAGGATCATATGCCAGGAGTCTTTGTACGCGCCGAGAATATGCAGATCAGGCCGGTAATAGGCCGTGTTGGCACCCTCGCTCTCGCCGAGATGCCAGTCGTAGTGAAAGAACAGACGCGCCTCACGCGCATCGCTGGCATGGTTGATGACCCGCATCTTGCGCATGAAGACATCTCGGTCGAAATCCACCACATCCGTGCAATAGACCGTGACACGCAAGCCAGGATGCGTCAGCGTCACCGCTGTCACCAGCGTATTCGGCTCATAGACCAGCTCCCGCTGCCACTCGGGCGCATCGAACCAGGCAAATTCGCCCGCCACCCAAATGCCAGTATGATTGACGTGCCCTTGAGTATGGCTGCGCTCGCCAATATGCGGCCAATAGATATCACGCAGGTTATAGCTGGAGTCGAAGTTCACCAGCAGACGCCCGTTCGCCAACGGGAGATCGCGCGGCATGGAGACACCTCCAGTACGGTATCAGTGAGAAGGGCCAACAGACCTCCGGGCTATACCGCCTGTACAAGGTCTACGGGGACTATAGATGGCGGAAACGTTGCTTGGCCAGCCCTATGGTCTGGTACGATGTCGTTGCTATCATGGTTATGACGGCATCGAGATAGTGAACGTATGGAGAGTGTACCTTGAATGAAGAGTTGGCGCGTATACGCCTGCGTGGAGGCTATGCGATTCTGGCAGGAGTGCTGCTGCTGATTGGCATTCCGCTCTTTCAGAGTCTGGTGCTTGCGCCGACGGGATATGTGACGGCGGTGAATGCGATTATCGCCCACGAGCAATTCGGTCCGTTGCTCATCTGGTCCGCTGCCCACCCGGCAGAGAGCCGGCTATTCCGGGTGTTCGAGGTAGTGCCATTCCTGCTGGCGCTTGGCCTACCTGGTCCCTTGCGCACGATTCTCTGGCCCGGCCAGACCCGAGAAGGGCGTCTGGCCGTCTGGCTGGGCCGCATTGGCTTCGCCCTGTTTGCGCTGGCGCTCTTCATCGGCATGTTCACCAGCGCATCAGCGGCAGGCAGCTACGTCAACGCTCAGAGTGAGACTGCCCGCCAGGCCATCGCGCTTGACTATGCGGGCCGTTACGCGCTCGAAACGATTCTCTCGCGCGTGCTGGGCGGCCTCTGCCTCACTGGTTTCATCTTCCTTGTCAGCCTGCGCATGATACGCACCCGGTTGCTCCCGCTGTGGTTTGGTGTACTCGGCATCATCTTTGCCGCGCTCGAAGGAGCTACCGCGTTCTTTTTCGCGCTTGCTCCGGCCCAGGCGACGACGCCAACCTCTGGCCTGGCGTACTTTGGGTTGGCCATCTGGCTCCTGATCGCGGGTGTGCTACTCCTCAACGTGCGCACACCACAGGCATCTTCCCCTGTGGAGGTACCGGAATAGCAGGGGAGTTTCAATTCTGGCGCGCACCAGCACAACACTACATACAGGAGATAGAGCGGGAACAAGGGGCCAGGAGCAGTACCTCCGTCCAGGTCCACAGCTTCGTGCGGAAGCATCCCTGCGTGAGCCATCTCGAGTGCGCGGGATCTTCCGCACTCTGCTCTCGCAGGCGTGTCGCTTAGTCACCACGCTGCGTCTCTATCCGCACATGCGCGACCGCTGCTTTGGTCCTCCTGTATTATGCGAGAAACGTCTTGGTGCGATATAATTACCATTGGGAATTTTGGGCTAATTCTTCTGTTATAACCACTGATGAATTGAGGTTTATCTGCATGGCAGGGCAGCGGGGCGCGCTGCGAACACTTCGAGTCACAGCGCGCCGAGCAATCCGGCGGTTTGTCTATGGCCTTCCCTTTTCCACCCGTGGAGGCCGGCGCGGACGTCAAAGGCCGGCCTTGCTCTACAGCCGCTATTCGCGCGCGTACTTCCAGCGCTGGCTGCTGCTCGGTGCGTTGATTGGTGTGGTCGCTGGTGTGGGAGCCATCCTCTTCTATTCGGCTATTGCGCTCTGTTCGCATCTTCTCCTTGGACTGGGTGCGGGCTTCTTTCCGCCAAGTCCCGCCAGCGAGGGTACTCCAGTCATCCAGCCAATAGCCCGCCGCTGGCTATTGCCGGTCATCACGACGCTTGGTGGGCTTTTGACAGGTATCATCGTCTTCTCGCTCGCGCCAGAGGCTGAGGGCCATGGCACTGACGCGGCTATCGAGTCGTTTCATGAGAAAGGTGGCCACATTCGGTCACGGGTTCCGCTGATCAAGATGATCGCCTCGGCCATCACGATAGGCTCTGGGGGCAGCGCGGGACGTGAGGGGCCCACAGCGCAGATCTCGGCCGGGTTTGGCTCGTGGCTCGCCAATTTGCTGCATCTCGACGACCATGACCGGCGCATCGCGATGGCAGCGGGCATCGGCTCCGGTATCGGTGCAATCTTCAAAGCGCCATTCGGCGGCGCGCTGCTCTCGGCGGAAATCCTCTACAAGCGCGACTTCGAAGCGGATGCGGTCTTTCCAACGTTCATCGCGTCAGTAGTCGGCTTCAGTATCTATGGTACCTGGGCTGGCTGGACGCCCATCTTTGGCATCGGCGGCCACTTCACCTTCGACCATCCCATCAACCTGATCGCCTATCTGCTTCTCGGAATCTGCGCGGGTCTGGTTGGCCTACTCTATCCCGCAACGCTCTACCGGATTCGGGATTTTTTCGCCGCCTGGCGCGTTCCCCAATGGCTCAAACCGGCGATTGGGGGGCTGCTCGTCGGGCTGATTGGCCTGGTGCTGCCTGAAGCGCTGGGCATGGGCTATGGCTATGTGCAGTTCGGCGTGAACAGCGACTTCACGCATCTTGCGGGCTGGTTGCTGCTGATTCTCGTATTCGTGAAGATCCTGACGACATCGCTCACCATCGGTAGCGGCGGCAGCGGTGGCGTCTTCGGCCCTGGGATGGTGATTGGCGGTTTTCTGGGCGGCGCACTCTGGGCGCTGCTCAACACAATCGCACCGGCGCTTGTCGCGGGGATGCCGCCAGGAGCATTCGTCGTGGTCGGTATGGGAGCCTTTTTTGGGGGCATTGCCAAGGCGCCGCTCGCGGTCATTCTCATGGTGGCGGAGATGACGGGCGAGTATTCACTCATCGTTCCCGCGATGCTGACCACCATGGTCGCCTATCTGATCACGGGTGACGTCAGCATCTATGAGAAACAAGTTCCTACCCGGCTCGACTCCCCCGCCCATAAAGATGACTATGCCCTGCCGCTTCTGCGCAACATGAGCGTGCGCGATGTGATGCAGCCAGTGGCCGGGGAGCTACCAGCGCGGATTCTGCCAGATACAACGCTCCGCGATGTGGCGCGGCTGATGCGCGAGAACGACGTGCGGTCTCTGCCAGTGACCCAGAACGGCCTGATCGTCGGGATGATCTCCGCGCGTGATCTAAGCCGCGTCGCGCCTGACAAGATCAACAGTGGTGTCACGCGCGTTCGTCAGGTGATGCGCCGAAAGTTTGCCTGTGCCTTTCCCGATGAGTCGCTCTATACTGCGTGGATTCGCATGTCTCGCAACAACCTGCGCCAGCTTGTGATTGTGCGCCGACAGCACCCCACGCGGATGGCGGGCATCCTCACAGCAGAGAGCATCGCGTCGCTATTACGCGCACCAGTCGGACTACGGGCACACTCCGAAGCCTTCGCGCGCACGAGCGAAGCGAACACTCGTACCGAGAGCAAAGCGGAGACATCCGCTGAATCGCCTGGCGCCTCCCAGCGCAGGCCGGGGCGAACGGGAACGAGTCGTGACCCGCTTGCCCAGCGGCACGTCGCCGACGTGATGGGGCCAGCACCCGCACTCATCCCGGCTTCGACGCCGCTTGCGCAGGTACGCGAAATGCTGCTCACGCAGCAGGTGCTTCTGGTGAGTGACGAGCAGGGGACGCTCTATGGCATTATCACTCCGGCCGACGTGAGTAAGCGGGCGAACATCTCCAACGGGGTGGAATTGACGGCAGGCGATATCGCTGTTCGCGCTGTAGTTACCGCGCAGCCAGATGAGCCACTGCACGCGGCGGTTCGGCGTATGGCGCGCATGGAGCTGCGCCAGTTGCCAGTCATCGAGAACGGCGCCGTCATTGGCCTGATTCGACGGAGCGACGTACTGAGCGCGTACGCGCGGGCGGTAGAGGATGCCGGCACGCCCGCCACTATTCCAGCAACAAGCGAACAGCCGTCATAAGCATCTCGAAGAACCCGCCTCTGGCATGCTCGCACGTACGGCCAGCGCTCCGCCTGGCGATCATCGGCAACACACCAGTGTACGTCTTCCGCATGCGCGGGCATTGTGGCAGACTAGCACAGCCAGTCGCGGGTGTCCTGCTTTTTGCGGCTGCGCCGGGGTGCTGGAGGGCCACTATTGAGATAGGCGGAAGCCTTCGGCTGGCGCTTCGATGGTGTCTTTTTCGTCGTCGAGGATTTCTTAGGCGAGGCGCTCTTCGTCTGCTCTGAAGTCTCCTGCTCCTGTTCCGCCTTCGCGGAATCGTTCTCCCACTGGTCCAGCATACTCTGCAGATCATCGGTCATGGCCGTCTGTACCGCTTGCACGC
>DASUWS010000149.1:0-3560 GCA_036378295.1 Ktedonobacterales bacterium | reverse complement strand
ACATCCTCGCTGGCGAAGCGAATGAGCCGCCGCACGACGTAGAGTGGGTCTTCGCCTGCTTCGAGCATACGCCCAAGCCAGTAGAGCGCGGCATCGGGGTCAGAGCCACGGAGCGACTTGTGCAGTGCCGAGATCAGATTGTAATGCTCTTCGCCCGCTTTATCGTAGAGCAGCGCCCGATGCTGCAAGGCATCCTCGACGGTCGCCAGTGCGATGTGGCGCGTGCCAGAGTCCGACTCTGGCGCAACGTTCGCCGCAAGCTCCAGAGCGTTGAGCGCCGTGCGCGCATCGCCATTGGCATAGGTTGCCAGCGCGGCGAGCGCGTCGTCATCAATCGTGAGGGATTGCGCGCCGAGTCCCCGCTCGTTGTCATGCAACGCACGGTCGAGGAGCGCGCGTATATCGTCATCGCTGAGCGCGTGCAGCGTGAAGACGCGGGTGCGCGAGAGGAGCGCCGCGTTCACCTCGAACGAAGGGTTCTCCGTCGTCGCGCCGATCAGCGTCACGGTTCCGCGCTCGACATGGGGCAGAATCGCGTCCTGCTGCGACTTCGAGAAGCGATGAATCTCGTCAATGAAGAGGATCGTGCGACGGCCCGTCGCGCGTAACAGCTTCGCCGCGTCGTCCACCACGCGCCGCAGATCAGCGACCCCCGCCGTCACGGCGCTGAGCGCGACAAAACGCGCCTGAGTCGTATGGGCAACGACACTGGCAAGCGTCGTCTTGCCACTGCCCGGCGGACCCCAGAAGATCATGGAAGGGGGATGGTCTCGCTCGATGCTGCGGCGGAGGGCGCGTCCTTCGTCCAGCAGATGCCGCTGCCCGACAATCTCATCCAGCGTTTGGGGGCGCATCCGTGAGGCAAGGGGACGGGCACCCGGAGGCATGTTCGTCGCCTCGGAGGCATCCAGCGCGCTTGGTGGCTGTGCGGGCTTTCGTGGCTGGCGTGCCGATGACGATGGCGCAGACGACGAGGGTGCTGTGTCACCAAAGAGCGATGCCTGCTGGCGCGGCTCGTCGGTCCCGCTCATACCTGCCTCCCGCATCTTCGAACACGCGACCTAGACACGGTCTCCAGCCAGTATAGCATGTCCATGGAGCATACGAGCATTCGCGGGAGTATTTCCCCTCCGTGCGTGCGGGATAACCCATCACATTCACATCAGTGGCCAGACACGCCGCCAGAGATTGGGATACTCGATGACAAAGCCATCGTCATCGATCGGCAAGACAGCGGTAAAGCCGCTGACGAGGCTCTCGTAGCGGTAGCGTCGCTGGCCGTCGTCGCCATCCCCCAACCGGGTATAGCGCTGGGAGAAGGGCCTGACGCTTAGATCAGGCACGGAGATATAGGCCACGGTGATCTCTCGCGATTCGCCTGGGGCGAGCGCGAACCGGTTGATCGGCAGGGTATTGGTGAGGGGTGTAAACATGATGTCTACGTCGATACAGCCCTGAAGCGCGGCAATCGGCTGGTCCGCGCTATCCCACCAGCCGCCCGCACCATCGGCACGCAGGTGGACCGTGCGTTCGCCCATCGCCTCACTCTCGGCGGTTATGCGCAGCGAGCGGACGCACCACTGAGCATCACAGACCAACTCGTACTTCGCGCTCAGAGGCTGTCCCTCCCACAGACGGACAACCGCGCTGTTGAATGAGATGATGTCCGACGGATCAAGCGTGATCCGCACATCTTCAATGCCCGGCTCATCCCCGGACACCCAGACGAGACGATGGCGGTTCATAGGCACTTCCTCGCCGCGGAACATGCTGCCCTAATCGGCCAGCTCAAGTTCTCGGTCTGCCATGCCAACCTCATGAGAGACCTGCACGCGCGCTACACTGGATATACTGCGCTTGTCCTGGCGCTGCCACAGCCACGCGGCGAGGCACGCCACCGCGAAACACGGTAGACCAGAGACGACGAATGCCATGGGAACGCTCGCCGTGCCCGCGATGCTGCTTACTAGCAGATTGCCGATCGGCGTCGTTCCAACGAAGACCATAGTGTAGACGCTCATCACCCGGCCACGCATCTCAGGCGGGCTGGAAAGCTGGGTGCGTGTGTTGGCCGAGGCCGAGAATGAGCTCATCGCAAACCCGGTCACCGCGATCAGCACCAGCGCAATCGGTACCGAGCGCGTCAGGGCCATGGCGGACTCCAGCAGTCCGAAGACCAAAGCCATGCTCACCAGCATGCGATTGGACGGCACCCCTCCGCGGCGAGCCAGCATCAGCGCACCCGCCAGCGCGCCCGCGCCGAGCGCCGAACTGAGCAGCCCAAAAACGACAGCGCCTGACTGCAATACAGAAGTCGCCTCCAGCGGCAGCAGCACATTGAAATTGAAGCCCATTGTGCCGATAATCGCAATCATCAGGAAGGTGACACGCAGCTTGGGTCGCGCCAGCACAAAGCGGATCCCATCTCCCATGGCTCGCAGCCGCGCCAGACCGTGTTGCGGCTCCATATGAGGCACGGGCACCAGATCGGCCACACTCATCATGAGCAGCCCGGCAATCACAGCGATGTAGCTCAACGCGTTGAATAAGAAGAGCTGCGAGGTTCCCCCGAGGAGCGCAATCAACCCACCCGCGAGACCCGGACCGACGATACGTGAGGCGTTGAACTGTGCGGAGTTGAGCGAGACGGCATTGAGCAGATTTTCGGCGGGCACCATCTCGCTGATAAACGCCTGACGCGTCGGCATATCAACTGCATTGACCAGACCCAGCAATGCCGCCAGCACAAAGACATGCCACAATTGCACCAGACCAGTCGCGGTCAGCATCCAGAGGGCAAGCGCCAGCAAGCCTGAGGCAACCTGCGTGCCCACCAGCACGCGCCGCCGCGGCCAGCGGTCGGCGATAGCGCCGCCAAACGGCGCCAACACCAGGAGCGGCCCAAACTGTAGCGCGCCGACCACGCCCAGCGCCAGCGGATCGGAGGTGAGTGTTAGCACGAGCCACTGCTGCGCGGTGCCCTGCATGAAGGTGCCAGTCACAGAGACGAGCTGACCGAACCAGAACAGACGATAATTGCGATAACGGAGGGCCGAGAAGATGCTGCCGCGAGCATGGTCGCGCGTAGGGATCGCGGCGTTTGATCGCAGGGATGCGATAGTCGCTGGAAGGGAGAGAAGCTTTACCCGAGCCACAGATTTGCCTCACAAACTGAGAAGAAGCTGAGATGAAGATAAGAACGTTTCCTTCATTCTATCCTCGATTCACGTTAACGTCAATGTTTTTGGTAGATGCGGACAATAGTTGTTAGATGGACATCACCCATGCCGAGGAAAAGAAGAATGCCCCGGAAGGCATTATTCCGGGGCATCATCGTAAGAGAGCAGCCAGACTTATGCCAGCTTGTAGTGATCCTTGTGGTAGTACTGCATTCCCTGGCCAAAGACCTTCACCGACTGGAGGTCCTTGAGCATGATCGGCTCGCCACACTTCTCACAGACGCGGTCGGTCAGAAAGTCTTTGTCATTGCGCTGCGCCAGCGAGGCGCGCGCCGTCTTGGAAAGCTCACCCTTCTTCGCCATGATGCTTCTAACTCCTTA